>LBQD01000001.1 GCA_000990585.1 Candidatus Moranbacteria bacterium GW2011_GWE2_35_2- | reverse complement strand
TACTACTGGAGGAACTTCCCACTCTCAGACTATTACCGGATTAACGGATGGAAATTCGTATAATTATTATGTTCGTTGCCAAGATGCTTCGGAAAATGCTAGTGCGACGGACTTTACTATTGGTTTTTCTGTTGCCAGTGCGCCTGTTGTGGATGATGATACTGATGACGCTGTTGATGTTGATGTTGATGAGGCGGAGGTTGTACAAAGTGATATTGATGTCGAAAAGCCAAAATTTAAATCAAAGTCCGATGATAAAAGAACAAAAATTTCATCTTCAAAGAAAATGTACGCCAGGGATAGAAAGTTTTCCTTTAAGGGAGAAGTAGATGGACTTAATGGTGGAAAAGTGGTTGCCTATGTAAATGGGGATGAATATAAAGATGTGGATATTAAAAAAGGTGAATGGAAAATTTCTGTAAAAGCTAAAAAAGATGCTACTTATTCGGTTAAGTTCAAATTTTACGATGTTAATGATAATGAAGTAGAAGAATCTTCGAAATATTATGTTAAGGTTGATACCGAAGATCCGGACATATACGATTTGCCTGCTTTTCTGACAAAATCAAGAGGGGAAAAACTTTGGTGGAAAGCTAAGGATAATAACAAAATTGACCATTATAAATATTCTTTCATAGGTGGTGCTATCAAGAGTAAAGAAACGAAATCGGCTTCTATGATTATCCCTATGAATGCTCCTTCCGGAGTACATACAATGCGCATCACTGCCTATGATAAGGTAGGTAATAAGGATACAAAATATGTAGTTGTGAGAGTGAGATAATTTATTTATATGCAAGAAATAAGATTAAAGATTATCTTTTTATTAGTATTGATTTTTTTTGGAATCAACGTATCAAATAATTCAAAAGCCGCAAGTTTACCGATTCTCAATTTCTCCGACCTTATCAATGGTCCCAAATCAGGACTGGGAGATGGTTTGGGAGAAGGAGCAATCGTAACCATCTGGGGAAATAATCTCGGATCTTCTCAAGGAACATCAAAAGTATATTTCAAAGATTCAAACAATTCCATCCACGAAGCCGCCCATGTCTACTATTGGAAAAATGCCGACGGACAACTTCCCGGAGGACCTTCCGATCTCTATACCTCGCATAAAATGCAAGAAATCGCTTTCTCCATTCCTTCCGCTGTTGCTGACGGAGCAGGGAAGATTTATGTGGAAGTGGAAGGAGTAAATTCGACGGAATTGGATTTTTATGCAAGATCAGATGGAATAATTAGGTTTGTAAAAGCAGGCGGTGTTGATTCTGGAGTCGGATCATGGGTATCTCCGTGGGCGACAATGACATATGCTGTTCGTGGAAATACGGCGGGAGTGGGAGATATAATTTACGTGACTGATATGACGCTTAACGATAGATTGCAATATGGGTCAAGCTTGCAACTTGATGGAATTGCGAATAATAATGTTGCGATGGTTGCATATCCAAATTCAAGTGTGGTCATAAGTACCGCGCTTTATGGGGCTGTGCAAAATTTTTATACAAGAAATGATTTTTGGGTTTTTTCAAAACTCCGTGTTTTTGCCAGTGGAGGAGCATGTATTTCTGGATCTTCAAATGGCAGGGTTGTGGCTAATAATCTTCAGCAAGTTCCAGGAACTGATGCGTTTGGGCAGGCTGGAGCTATTATTGGAGCGGCAAATAATTACACAACTTTGGGATATGAGAATATTTCAAATTTAAAGGTTTTTGGAAATTATATTCATGATTATGGTGGACCGACAACAAGCAATAAGGAACACGCTACATATTTCAGTCTTAGAAGTGATGTGACTTTGCCAGCCCCTGAAATTGGCTGGAATAGACTTGAGGATAACATCGCCAGATTTGGAATTCATTTTTATGATGAAAATGGATGCGGAAGTTTTTCCGGAACATTCAGTATCCATAATAATTGGATCGAAAATCAGGTTGGTCCGGGAATAAACATTGGTACGCTTTATTGTGATGAAGGTACGGGGTTTGATGCCAGCGTGGATGTTTATGATAATATTCTTATTAATACAGGATTGTATTCCCCCGTTCAGATGTATAATCAGGCAATAAGTCTTTATGGTACGGATAACACTGCAACGGTTAGATATTACAATAATACTATATATGGCTACGGCGAGGCGGAAAATACTGAAAATTCCGGATTAAAAGTACATCATCAGGTTGGGTCAGAATATAGTTTTGGCGGTACGTACGAATGGAAAAATAATATTGTAGTAGATACGAAAGGATATCCTTTTATACTTGAGTCTTCATGTCAAACTCCTTTATCGATAAATAATAATTTATGGTTTAGCGTTTCCAATACCTCCTTAACTTTGCCATCTTGGGATTCGATTGCAGTTAATCAAAACCCTCTTTTCACCTCTCCTTTCACTAATGATTTCACTCTCCAATCAACTTCCCCCGCTATCAATGCAGGCACAACCCTCGCTTCGATTCCCAATGACTTTCTCGGAGTCTCCCGTCCCCAAGGAATATCCTATGACATCGGAGCTTTTGAATATGTTAGCGCAGCCGAAGAAACCTGCTCCGACAACATCCAAAACCAAGACGAAACCGGAATCGATTGCGGAGGAGTGTGTGAGGCTTGTATAATTCCAACAACTTATACACTCACCAATTTCATCTCCGCCATCACCAACTGGCTCCAAATCGGAAATACTGAATCTGATGTCAATTCTGACGGAATTGTGAATACGAGGGATTTGGGGGTGGTGATGAGTAATTGGTCAAATTAAATTGAAAAAACAAATGCAAAACAAAACAAAAGAAATCTTGTTTCTGGTAGCAGTATTTTTTGGAATTGGAATTTTTGTTACGGCAAATGCCGCCCAGCCTCCGGTTGTTCTTTTCTCCGATCTCACTGACGCTCCTGTTTCCGGCTGGGAAGGTTCGCCAACCAAAGGAGCAGCCGTATCCATTTGGGGAAGAAATCTTGGAACAGAAAGAGGTTCTTCCTATGTAACCATAGGAGGAGTAAATCTTACCAATGACAGTGATTATGCCGAATGGGGAGCGACAACTAACCCAACAACCAACACTGAAATCTCCATCACCACAGCCGATGGAACATCAGAAACCATTCCTTTTTACACAAGAAATACTGGAAATATTTATTTTGTCAGTACGACAGGAAATGATTCAAATGACGGGCTTAGCGTGGCATCTCCTTTTAAAACATTATACAAAATGCTTCCCGTGATGCAGCCCGGAGATATTTTTTATTTGCGCAGTGGGACATATTTGGAAACTGATCCATCTGCTCCTTCGGGTCATGAATGTTTAATGAATATGTCAAATGGAAATCATGTCGCCGGAACGTTAAACAATAGTATTACAATAACGTCGTATCCTTCCGAGGAAGTTGTTTTGGGGGATGGGACGTTGACACACAATTCTATTCTTAGGCAAGCTTCTTATACTCCAACAGATCATATGGATTATTTCACTTGGAGTAAGATTAAATGGATAGCGTCAAATGCTGTGTGGGCGATAGATAATGGTGGAGCTGCAGGAGGAACAATTAATAATGTACGATTGGTAGGAAATGATGCAACTACTACGCAGGCTTCAATAGGATTAGGAATTGCATTTCAAATACCTGCCAATGCTGGCAGTGAGAATTTTAAAATGCTAGGAAACTATATTCATCACACAGGAAAGCCTCTCGATTGGCAAGAATCTGACGGAAGTGGTTATCGAGTGGGACCATTGTATTTTTCCGGATTTGGGATACATGGAGGTGTAACTGAGGTTGCTTGGAATGAGTTTGCTTATAATAACGGGCAATCGCAGTTTTATGGTCATCATGCGGCAGATAGAATAGTGATGCTTAAATATCATGATAATATTATCCATCATACTTCAACCCAGCCAACAGAAGTAATAGCGGTGAGCGCTGTGTTTGGAGGTGGTGATTCTAACGATGTTCCACAAACTAACTATGCTTTTATAACCGATGCCTATGTTTACAATAATGTTTTTTATGCCAATGGAGGCGGAATAAGGGTGGGAGATACGACTTCATGGGGCGGACATGGTGGAAATGTTTTTATGTACAATAATTCTTTTTCCGGAAATACGAATTATACTCAAAGAGAAATAAGTGTCGGAAATTTAGATTATTTTGTTTTTAAAAATAACATTATATCTGCTACTTCCGGATCCGGAGATTATTTTTATGGACCGACTGATTTTAATGAAATTGCTGCCGGTTCGAATAATATTTATTATGGACTTTCGAATTCTATTCCTGCCTGGGATGACGCCTTAACCAGTCTTTCAAATACAAATCCTCTATATATTACTCCCGTTAGCAGCAATCTTTCTCTCCAATCAACTTCCCCTGCTATCAATACAGGCACAACCCTCGCTTCGGTTCCCAACGACTTTCTCGGAGTCTCCCGTCCCCAAGGAATATCCTATGACATCGGAGCTTTTGAATATGTTAGCGCAGCCGAAGAAACCTGCACTGACAACATCCAAAACCAAGACGAAACCGGAATCGATTGCGGAGGGGTGTGTGAGGCTTGCGTTGTTCCGATAACTTATGGATTAAGCAACTTTATCTCCGCCATCACCAACTGGCTCCAAATCGGAAATACTGAATCTGATGTCAATTCTGACGGGATTGTGAATACGAGGGATTTGGGAGTGATGATGAGTGGGTGGTCAAATTAAATTGAAAAAAATGCAAAACAAAACAAAAATACTTTTCTTTTTCTTGATTCTTTGTGGAATTATTTTTTCAAGTATCAATGTCCAAGCGTCCCAATCTCCGGTTGTTCTTTTTTCCGATCTCACTGACGCTCCAGTTTCCGGCTGGGAGGGATCTGCAACCAAAGGAGCGGCAGTTTCTATTTGGGGAAGAAACTTGGGCTCTGGCGGAGTGGCACATATAGATGTTTGCGGACAAGAAATTGCCTCTGATTCTGCTGATGTTGTGGAATGGGGGGTCGTAAATATTGCTGGTGAAAATGACCCAGCAGATGTTTACCTCTCATCTCAGGGATTAGAGAGAATAACATTTCATTTAAACTCAAATATGACAATTGGGGCTGGAAAAATTTCTGTAACAACAGCAGATGGAGTGTCAAGCGGAGTTGATTTTTATTGTAGAGATAATGGTAATATTTATTTTGTTGATGATGTTGGATCTGCCGATTCATATAATGGAAAGATGAGTAGTTATCAAGGGAATATAAGTGGACCGTGGGCTACCCTGGGAATGGCAAAGAAAACACTTACCGCTGGAGATGTTTGCTATATTAGAGCGGGAATTCATACAGCAGTTGATCAATGGGGATATGATGAAAATTATATAATGGATTTTTGGACCGGGGCTGGTGCCAATATTTTTCATAATGGAACAGTCAATAATTCTATTGCTATCGTTGCTTATCCTGGAGAAATACCCCAGATAGGGGATATTGATAATGAATATGTAATGATTTTTAGAGGATCAACCCCGGGTACTTTTTCACACTGGACATTTGGCAAAATGATGTTTCGATCCGAGGGGAATAATATTAATAGTAGTGTGACAATTACTGCGCCTTTGAGAAACGACTATTTGCGTTTTGTTGGGATAGATTTTAGTACGGTTGGCATAATAGAGAGAGTCGCCAAAACAGCAGTTCAGATATCTGGCAATGCAAATGGCTCAGAATACATATGGTTTTTGGGAAATAATTTTCATGATTTGGGGGTTAATGATAGGGATGGGATTTACTATGCTTCAGGGGGTGGATACCCGATTTATTTAGGTGGGTTTGGATGGCATCGTTATACTTATATTGGATATAATGAAATGCACCATAACCCGCAGGGCAGACTTCAAGTATACGGGCATTATGTAACTGATTGGGCGGATGAAATATATATTTACAATAACTATATTCATGATCAAGGACGAGGCGGTGCTGTTATTGGTGGCGGAGATGGAAATGGGGGGTCATATGACTATTCATTTGTTCAGGATTTGTATTTCTTTAATAATGTGGTATCTAACAATTCAGGAGATGGCATAACAGTGGGAGGGGTTAATTATGGAGGATCGGGAAGGTATAAGATTTATAATAATACCTTATATGAAAATGCTAATGTTATTCATATGATTGATGATACTGAATCGGCGGATATAAGCAATAATATATTTTATTCTTCAACAAGTTTTTTTGATGATGGGCAGTCCGAAATTGATGCTTTTGGGAGAAATAATGTTTGGTATGGCGGAGCTTCGGATTATCCTACTTGGGATTCAGGGGATATCGCAACCGATCCAAAATTTACTGGTTCGGAAGATTATAGTCTCCAGTATAATTCAGCAGCAATAGATGCAGGAGTGGATTTAAGCGCCATATTAACTAATGATATTGTTGGCACAGTCAGACCCCAAGGAGTATCCTACGACATCGGAGCCTTCGAATACACAAGTGCCGAAAAGTCAATTGAAACCTGCTCCGACAATATCCAAAACCAAGACGAAACCGGAATCGATTGCGGAGGAGTGTGCGACGCTTGCGTCGTTCCGGCGACTTACAATCTCACCAATTTCATCAGTGCCATCACCAACTGGCTCCAAATCGGAAATACTGAATCTGATGTCAATTCTGATGGGATTGTGAATACGAGGGATTTGGGGGTGGTGATGAGCGGGTGGGGAGAGTGATTTTTTTACAAATATCGAATGCTGATTTGTTGAAAATTATAAGAGTATGTATGGAAATTTTCAGTAAGTGTTTTGTAATTCCAAATTTTTTTTAAAGTCGTATCAATAATTTATTAATATTTTATGATAGCAAAAAACATAATTAGCGTATTTATATCGGCAGTTGTTATTTTTTCTTTATCAACTCCATGTCAGGCGTTGGAGATATTCGGCCGAAGCTCTGCGGCCGTCGAATATGGTTTTGATTTGATGGAAACTTTTGACGATATACAGGATTGGAGCGGAAAAGATGGGCTTCTGGGGCAAGCGCATGATGGAATTTCCCATAGTACATATCCGAAACGTCTTGATGGATCCAATACGCCTTTTAATTTTTATGATTATTGGGTGATAGGAGTTGATCCGGTGAATGATTGGATTCAGGATCATCGAAATCACGGAGGGAAAATTTGGGATCCGACCGAAAAGGGTGTTGGAAAATCTTATGCTATAGATTTTACCGGGGAGTATGGCACTTCTCGCTTCGGTACATATTTCGGAAGTGCTGACGGGGCTATTGGCGACAAAACTCACGGTTATCGCGATATGTATGTATTTTATATGATCTATACTCCTAAAGAAATGTGGCCTCGTTGTATCGGGGTTGATGATAACTCTAATTGTGGTGGGGTAGCTGCTGATTGTAATGGTGGCAGTCATTGTGGCTATTGGAATGACGCAGATGGAGATGGATATGAATATGTATTAATGAAACATCAGACAGTCGCTCATGGATTCATAGAGCCGTGGATTCATTGGGAGGGATCGGGGTCAGGACATGATCCTGAATATGTAGGGGCGAATTCCTCATATGGATGGATGCCGAATGTTTCCCATTTTATTCCTCGTAGCGGATATCCTCAGCTAATATGGGGAGATATAAGCAGCTATTTGGATAATTGCAATCCCCAATGCCATCCTGCGAGCAGTGAAGATGTGGGTGATCAGGTGGCTGGATGGCCAGGCGTCGAAGTTCCTGTTGATCAGTGGGTTGGCCTTGAAGTTCGATATAAATTAAATGATCGGGGAATGAATAATGGAATAAAAGATATGTGGTATTATGATACTGATGGTACCGAACATCACATAGGAGCGAAAAATGATTTATTTTTGCAATCAACATATCACTATGACGCCGATGATAAATATAATGCTTTCTATTTGGGTGGTAATGTAAGTGATACGTATAAGTGGGGGCCAGGAATGAAATCGGAATTTTATGTTGATGATCTTGTAATCAATGGGTCAAGAATCGGTCCGACATATTTTTCTTTATTAAACAGTCAATCAATCTCCGAAACCTGCTCTGACAATATCCAAAACCAAGACGAAACTGGAATCGATTGTGGAGGAGTGTGCGAGGCTTGCGTTATTCCGACGATCTACACCCTCACCAACTTCATCTCCGCCATCACCAATTGGCTTCAAATCGGAAATACTGAATCTGATGTCAATTCTGACAGAATTGTGAATACGAGGGATTTGGGGGTGATTATGTCGAATTGGGGGAATTAAGGGTAAAAATATAAAAAATATAAAAAATATAAAAAATGAAAATAAATTTTAAAATACTACCAATCGTTATCCTTGTAATTTTTATCGGACTTAGCTTTTCAAATAATGCTCAAGCGCAAGTTTGGCAGGAAACGCTGGAGAATAATTTTGATATTGCTGAGACTTTCGATGAACTAGCGGATTGGTATGGTAATCATACGGATGTGGTTACTAGTCTTAGTTATCCCGATGATATGCCTAAAAAACTTGATGGTTCTGAATCTATTTGGGATATGTATTCACAATATTATAATGGTCCAAATCAACATTTGGATAATTGGATTGGTGATCACGGAGAAGAATATAATTGGAGAAGCGGAAAATCTGCTTGTATAAATTATCCTCCATTGTATTGCGGAATAAATATAGATGATGTTAAGGGATATGGGTCAGAGAGATTAGGAATATATATAGGCGACGGTACGCCTCAATCCGGATATCATGATGTTTATGTATTTTTTATGATGAAATATCACGATGGATTTTGGGCGCTGCAAGATGGCACAGTCGATTCTTTCCTATATCCACCAGTTTTGAAAATGTTTGATGCGGTGACAGGATTTAAGGATATCTATAACTATAATGAGCCAACTTGTCAAACAAATATAGACCATGAATATGGAACTAATTTTTCAATATATAATGCCGGTGGAGGCGGGATATCAAGACCGCAGAAATTATACTTTTTAGATCAGTCCAATATCACCTCTTGGGACAGTGCTAATAGTTGCTGGAGATATGCTTATGAGAGGAATGTGGCTATGTATGACCAAACAAGGTTTGATGCCGAATATTTAGCGCATAAATGGATAGGCGTGGAATATCACCTTAATCTCGGAACGCTTGAAAATTATGATGGGAGATCGGAGTTCTGGGTGTATAACGAGGATGGGGAACAGATCGGATATTATGATTCTGGTCCTGTAAGAATGCAAACTAATTTTTCCTATAATTATAATAAGTTCGTATTTGGAGGAAACTATCAGTGTGCGGGCGGAGCAGTTTGTCCGGGTGAGACTAGATGGTACTTTGATGATTTAGTTATTGACAATCAACGTGTCGGTCCGACATATTTTTCTTTATTAAACAGTCAATCAATCCCCGAATCTTGCACCGACAACATCCAAAACCAAGACGAAACCGGAATTGATTGCGGAGGAGTATGTGAGGCTTGCGTCGTTCCGATAACTTATGGATTAAGCAACTTCATCTCCATTATCACTAACTGGCTCGGAATCGGAAACGAAACTTCCGATGTCAATTCTGACGGGATTGTGAATACGAGGGATTTGGGAGTGATGATGAGTAATTGGGAATGAATAGGAAGATTCAATTTATATGAAAAAAACAATAAAAATATTTTTTCTAACGTTGTTGGTCTTTTGCGGTGTTATTTTAAAAAGGGATAATGTTTTGGCCGAGGATTTTTATGTAGGATTTGGTCAGGGCGGGGATGGTTCGGGGATTTCCTGTGAAACTGCGAAACCGTATGAATTTTTTAATGACAATTCCAATTGCGGGACAGGGGATGGAAAAATTTCTTCTGGAGACACCGTTTTTCTTTGTGATGATACTGGGGAATTCACTGAAACATTGGTAACACCATATTCTTGCAATGGTTTTACGATAAAGTCCGCATTAGGAGAAACTCCGCTGTTTGACGTCGCTTTAGGGAATGCATTGAATTTTCCGAATATCGGAAAATCGAACATTGTAATTGATGGATTGACGTTTTCCGGATGGGAAGATGGCAAATCCGCGATATATTTCGTTGATGCTGTCGGTCCGATAGAAATAAAAAATTCAAAATTCACCAAATCGGATGCGGAAATAGCAAGTTATGCCGTGAATTTCTATATTGAAGATGGTGCAGGAGGTGCGGTAGGAAATGTGGATATTCACGATAATGAGTTTTTTCTTAATTCGAAAGTCGAAGGAATAAGGATGGGAATCTTCACATCTTCAACGATGGCGCGCGTGCATGATGTAAATGTGCATCATAATAAATTTTCAAACGTAGACAAGGCTTTCAGATTTTTCATGTCGACCGAAGCACAAAGTTGGGTTCCGGCGCAAGGATTGCGTCCGTATAATATAAAATTCGACGATAACGAAGTGCATACTTCCAATGCGGCCGCTGTCGGAACGGCAGCAGGCATAACTGAAATAAGCGGAACAAGTAGTGTATCGAGAAATATAATAACAGATTGCGGTAGCCCGGATCAGATACGGGTAAATTGTTTGCAATTGCATTGGGTTGATGGAGTTGACATTGTTGACAATGTTATCAATGGCGTGGATACGGCCACTTGCGATGGAGATGGAATTATTTTGGATTGGACAATTTCCAATGACGCGTACATATCGACGAATAATAATGTTTTGCGAAACAGGATATCCAATGCTAATGCGTTGTGCGGTGGTAGGTGCATCTCAATTTTTAAGGGCAGTGGAAACTTGGTGGCGAATAATTTTTGCAACGGAACTTCCGCGGACGGTTTGAAAATAGGGAGTAATGAAGGTGCGGGGAATATATTCTATAACAATACAGTGACGGATGTGGTTAATTGCTTTTCTCTTTCCGATGGAGATAATATCGGGGTTCCTGAGTCAATATGGAAAAATAATATTTGTTCCCAGGCGACGGGGTACGGATTTAAAGTGATAAATAATTCGATAGTGCCGACAGAATCACACAATTTATTTTATGATATTGGCTTGAATGACATTGTGCTGGATGGAAGCGATTTGATTCATGACCCGAAGCTTTTTCCTGATGGAACTCTCGAATCTGATTCTCCGGCAATTGATGCGGGAACGGATGTCGGTTTCTTATATTCGGGAAATGCCCCTGATATCGGAGCGTTTGAATATACTTCAGAAAATGAATCTTGCTCCGACAATATCCAAAACCAAGATGAAACCGGAATCGATTGTGGAGGAGTATGTGAGGCTTGCGTCGTTCCGATAACTTATGGATTAAGCAATTTCATCTCCGCCATCACCAACTGGCTCGGAATCGGAAACGAAACTTCCGATGTTAATTCCGATGGAGTTGTGAATACGAGGGATTTGGGGGTGGTGATGTCGAATTGGGGGAATTAAGAAACTAAATATCTAAGTATGAAAAAAAAATTTCAAATTTCATTGTTTATTATTCTTTCAATTATTATCGGATTTAACTTCCCTTTAAAAATAAAGGCTGCTTCTGCTCCCATTTTATTATTTTCTGATTTAGATAGTGGTCCTAAGGTAGGCTGGAATGGATCGCTTATTAAAGGAGCGGCAGTTTCAATTTGGGGAAGAAACTTTGGCGCAGAAAGAGGTTCATCTTATGTAACTGTCGGAGGAGTTGATCTTGTCAATGATAGTGATTATGCAGAGTGGGGTGTAAGTGAACGCGAAAATGGCATTTCAAATGGTATGGAACGCATTACTTTTTGGCTCAACAGTAATATGTCAGATGGAAATGTGAATATAGTAGTAAATGTGGGTGGAAATGTTTCTGATCCAATAGGTTTTACGATTAGATCAGGTAAAATTTATTTCGTTTCTTTAAATGGAGACGATAGTAATAATGGTTTGTATGATGCGAATATTGGCAGTGGTAATGGACCATGGAGACATATTTATAAAGCCATGGCCAGTAGTAGTGTTTTTGATCCTGGTGATATTGTTTATGTTAAAGGAGGAACATATACCGATCTTCATATATATAATAGCTACTTGAGGTTTTATAATAATGATTGCGGTATGGCTGGATTGCCAGTTGCATATGTTGCATATCCAGCTGAAAAGGTAATTATTGGGGATGGAACTTATGATGGAATACGGGAACATTCTTATGCTTGTGAATATGTTACTATTTCTAAATTTTTTATAAATGCAAAAATAACTGCGATAGGTATGGCTTCAGGAGAAGCTAATAAGAGCAATTGGCGGGTTATTGGTAATGATATTACAACAGTTGGAATGGGATGGACGGGCACTGTTATTTTCGGAGCCAGCCCAGTTGAAAACGAGAATTTTAAGATTTTGGGAAATAGTATTCATGATTTGTATGGAGATAAATATTATCACGGTATGTATATTGGTACCGTTTATAATTTTCCTGATCTGCATAATAAAGGAGTGGAAATTGGTTGGAATGAATTATATAATTTTGTTGATATTGGCACGGGGGATAATGTTGGTGGTCCAAGCGGAATATATATTCATCCAACAGATTCAAATGCTGGAGAGGTAGACGAGGTGTATATACATGATAATATTGTTCATAATCTTCCTCATGCCGGACTGGCCTTTGCCAGTAGCATTAAAAATGCTTATGTATGGAATAATGTTTTGTATAATTGCGGTAATGGTAATCTAAGTGCAAGACCGTCGGTTCATTTTGGTATACATAACGATGTTGTTAGTAATGTTCGTTTTTATAATAATACGATTTATGACAATAATGTAGAAGGAACTGACAGCCTGATTCTATTTATCGATGCAAGCGGAATTAACAATAATGTTGAAATGAAAAATAATATCTTTTATTCATTAACGAGCGGATTTGATTCGACAGCAATAGGCGCTGTAAGTTCTGATAATGATATATGGTATGGAGCGACTATTCCTGGATATGCCTCTAACTATATTAATCAAAACCCTCTTTTCACCTCTCCTTTCACTAATGATTTCACTCTCCAATCAACTTCCCCCGCTATCAATGCAGGCACAACTCTCGCTTCGGTTCCCAATGACTTTCTCGGAGTATCCCGTCCCCAAGGAATATCCTATGACATCGGAGCTTTTGAATATGTCCAAACTTCTGAATCTTGCTCTGACAACATCCAAAACCAAGACGAAACCGGAATTGATTGCGGAGGAGTTTGCGACGCTTGCGTTGTTCCAACAACCTACACCCTCACTAACTTCATCTCCATTATCACTAACTGGCTGGGAATCGGAAATGAAACTTCTGATGTCAATTCTGACGGAATTGTGAATACGAGGGATTTGGGAGTGGTGATGAGTGGGTGGGGAGAATGAATTTTTTTAAATTTATATTTATGAGAATAATATATTTTTTATTGGCGATAATTTTTAGCGGAACTATCTTGTTAGATCACAAAGTATTAGCTATGGAGGTGCCGAATATTTTTTATTCTGATTTAATTAATGGCCCCAAAAATACTGGGCAAAATGATAAAGGAGCTTTTGTGACAATTTGGGGGCATAGTTTCGGGGAAACTCAGGGCACATCTTATGTAACTATTGGTGGTGGCCAGGCAAGCGATTACCTAGTATGGTCGGATAAAAAAATAACATTCCAGTTGGGACCGAATGCTATCACTGGCAATATAGTAGTGCATACACCTGAAGGTAATTCTATTGAGAACATCCCATTTACAGTCAATAGTGGACATGTTTATTTTGCGACCAATGACGATGTTATAGGTGGGGATGGCACATTCGATGATCCATGGACTCATGCTATGAGTTTTTATGCGCAAGCCAAGCCTGGTGACATATTATATTTACGACAAGGAACCTATACTGGACAATACGGTAAAACTTTTATGGGAGCAGCCTATCAGGTAATGTCAGGCATAGCTGGAGAAGAAAACGCTTCGATAGCCTGGATTGCCTATCCTGGTGAGAATGTGGTGTTTCAATGGGGAAAAGGAAGACATTTCCTATTTCTTGATAAGGCAAATGGAAATGAGGCACATTATCAAGTTGTTTCTCAGATTATTATGGATGGTGCCGGAGAAACTGCTCCTGGGGGAGTTGACACCGGAGGCTTTTACACAAACGAAGAGGTAGGTGCACATCACTTAAGAATCATTGGCTGTCGAGTTACTAATGCCGCAAAAGGAACCAGCACTACAATGACAGGGCACCTTAGAATTACAAACGATGGAAGTAAAATTCTTGGCAATGAAATTGATAATTGCGGGGTTAAAGGATATCCGTTCAATAATAACCACTTAATCTATATTCAATGTGGAGCTGACAACATAGAAGTAGCATATAATTATTTTCATGATGACGCCGCAGGCCACTGCATACAGGTCCATGCTGATGATCCTGGTAAAAACCAGTACGATAATGTTCGTATACATTCAAATTTAATTACGTCAGATGGTTCAGGTGACATGAGAGGCCCGACAATGTCAAATGTCCTTCCTGACTCAACGCTTTATTACTACAGCAATGTGGTAGCCAACATTGGGGCTTTCTCAGCGTTTAATTTAGTAAACGGTACAGCCTACATTTACAATAACACCTTTTACTCCATTGGTGGTGGAGGAGTCCTATCCCTAATGAGTGACAATGGGCAGCACATGGTTATAAAAAATAACATCATGTGGTCCAACGGGACAGCTCCCTATGTCTTTTTTGGATCATACAGTACAGAGTACTCGGACTGGTCTAATGTGACGATTGCAAATAACATATATTTCAACAATGGTGATGGCCCGACTCAAGATTCTAATGCTATCAATAGCAACCCCTTACTGGTTGATCCAGCTAATGGGGACTACAAACTTCAAGCATTAAGCCCGGCTAGGGATTCGGGATATCTATTAGAATTATTTCCATATGATTATGATAATATAATAAGACCCCAAGGAATATCCTATGACATCGGAGCTTTTGAATATGTTAGCGCAGCCGAAGAAACCTGCTCTGACAACATCCAAAACCAAGACGAAACCGGAATCGATTGCGGAGGAGTATGTGAGGCTTGCGTCGTTCTAACAACCTACACCCTCACCAACTTCATCTCCATTATCACTAACTGGCTGGGAATCGGAAATGAAACTTCCGATGTCAATTCTGATGGGATTGTAAATACGAGGGATTTGGGAGTGATGATGAGTGGGTGGTCAAATTAAAAAAACAAATGCAAAAAGAAATTTTTAAAATTAACGCAGCTTTACTTATTTTTATTTTCGGTATGTTCGTGGCCAATAACGCTCAAGCGCAAGTTTGGCAGGAAACGCTGGAGAGTAATTTTGATATTGCGGAAAGCTTTGATCAGTTAGAGGATTGGAAGGGTTTATGGGCAAATGGAGGTATTGGAAATATAGTTGGAGAAATACCAAAATATTTGGATGGGACTAACAGTCTTTGGAATTATTATAGCGATTGGTGTCCCGAAGACCCTGCAACTAATTGGATAGATGATTTTGGTGAAGGTAATAGAATAGGTGATTCTGGTAAGTCCCTAATTATTGATATGGGTTGCGGGGGAGAAAATGGTGAAGTGAAAGGTCCTAGTCGTTTTGGGATGTATTTTGGAAATGGAACTAAAGAATCTGGTTATGAAGATATATCTTTATTTTTTATGACAAAATTACCTAAGAATATGTGGCCGACGCATTGTATCGATTCAGTTACAAGAGAGGAAGTAAGTTGTGCTACATATCGTCCATTAGGAGCATATGAAGAAAATCGAGAATATATTTATTACGAATCCTTTAAATTTGGGACATTGAATATGGGTTGTTTTGATGCATTGCATTGCCTTGAAACACCCGAAGAAGAATATTCTTATAGTCCTTATCATATAATTCCTCATATAAAAAAATATAATTACGAGCCAATTAATGGAGGTCTTGTTTTAAAAAATGAACCAAATGATCCTGATGGATTAGGAAGAACAGGATTTTATGGAATAGCAGAGGACAGAACAGTGATTACTGATGATTGGATGGGAGTTGAATTTCGTTTTAAAAATGTGATGGAAAATGGTGTTCAAAAAACCTATATGGATATTTGGATATATGATAAAGTTGGTAATTCTTGGCATGTTTTGGTAAATACACCCGTAGATTTTGTCACTCAGGATATTACAGAACTATGGAACTGGTATTTTTTTGGCGGTAATAATAGTGGCGGATGGCTTTGGGGCGATAGTATGCAATCTTGGTATTACGTGGACGATTTTATAATTGATGATGGATCTAAAGGGCAAATTGGACCAAGATATTTTTCTCTTTTGAACTCTGTTGTCGGTGACAATATTCCGCCTTCTCGTTCAGCCGGCTTACCAACAGGAACTTTAATAGCGGGAACAACATCAACAGTATTTTCATTAATCACAAACGAATCAGCTGTATGTAAGTATTCTGGTGTCAGCGGAACAACTTATGAAACAATGACGGGAACATTTGCAACAACAGGAACAACATCACATTCAACAATACTCAGTGGATTAACTAATGGAAATTCGTATAACTACTATGTCAGATGTTCAGATATGTCTAATAATGTAAATATTGATGATTATGAAATATCATTTTCAATTAAACCTGCGCCAATAACATACACTCTAACTAATTTCATCTCCGCCATCACCAATTGGCTCGGAATCGGAAATGAAACTTCCGATGTCAATTCCGACGGAGTTGTGAATACGAGGGATTTGGGAGTGATGATGTCGAATTGGGGGAATTAAGGGTGAATATAATTTTGTTGTATATTTGCGTCGCGATTATAAATCGGGTATAATTTGTTGTATGAGGAATTTTAAGGGTTTTTCAATATGAAAAAAATACCAACAAAAAAAAATGATTCCGTGATTGGAAAAAAAGATCGATTCGAGGTTATTCTTGAGGAAATAAATGAAAAATTCGATTTTTTGGCGGATGGTTTTTCAGCATTGAAAGAAGGGCAAGATAAATTAAGGGAAAGCGTTTCTTCTTTGGAAACCGGCCAGCGAACTTTGGAAACCGGCCAGCGAAATTTGGAAGAAGAGCTTGCTTCATTTAAAAAAGAAACAAGAGATAATTTCAAAGCTGTTTTTGATTGGCAGTCAAATTTTAGCGATGAAGTTTATGGAAAATTCGATAATATCGAAGAAGAACTTGCAGACATCAAGGGTGAATTGAATAATATTAAAAAAGAATTTAGTTTGTATAAAAAAACTTTAAGCAAAAAATCCAACAAAAAAGACGCAGATATGCTTGAGCGTAGAATTGCAAGTTTGGAAATTAGAATGATAAAATTGGAAAAAACGAAAGTGTAAATTCAAACATTATTTTTTTGAAAAATATTTATGCGGCAATCGAAATTGTTTACCAAAACTAGAAAAGAAGCGCCGAAAGATGAGGTGAGTTTGAATGCCCGGCTTTTGATTCGCGCCGGATTTATTAACAAAGAAATGGCAGGGGTTTATTCCATTTTGCCTTTGGGGCTTCGTGTGATAAATAAAATCGCTAATATCGTCAGAGAAGAAATGAATGCGACCGGAGGAGTGGAACTGCAATCGACGGCTCTGCAAAAACAAGAGGTTTGGGAGAAAACCAATAGGTGGAGCGATGCAGTGGTGGACAATTGGTTTAAGACTAAACTGAAAAATGGATCAGAATTGGCGCTGGCGTTTACGCACGAAGAACCAATGGCGAATATGATGAAAAATTTCATTTCATCGCACAAAGATTTGCCTGTTTACGTATATGACATTCGGACAGTATTTCGCAATGAGGCGCGAGCCAAATCCGGCATTATGCGGGGTAGGGAATTTTTTTGGAAAGCGTTGTATTCTTTTTCCAAAGATGAAATGGAGCATAATGAATATTATGAAAAATCTAAAATCGCTTACAAAAATGTTTTTGATCGAGTTGGATTGGGAGAAAAAACATTTATGACTTTTGCTTCCGGAGGATCTTTTTCGAAATATTCTCACGAATTTCAGACGGTGAGCGAGGCAGGGGAAGATTTGATTTATATTGACGAAGAAAAAAATATTGCCGTCAACAAAGAGGTCTATAACGACGAGGTATTAAAAGACCTTGGTTTGGATAAAAATAAGCTGATTGAAAAAAAAGCGATTGAGGTTGGGAATATCTTTTCTCTTGGACATAGATTTTCCGAACCGTTCGATTTGAAATATAAAGATGAGAAAGGAGAAGAGCAATTTGTTTTTATGGGTTCATATGGCATTGGAATTTCCAGATTGATGGGAGTTGTTGTTGAGTCGTATAATGATGAAAAAGGAATTATCTGGCCGGAGGCGGTAGCGCCTTTTGTTGTTCATTTGATTTCATTAAATCAAGACGAGGAAGCGGAAAAAATTTACAATATTTTGCGAGAAAAAGGAATCGAAGTGTTGTTTGATGATCGCGATGTGCGAGCCGGAGAGAAGTTTGCCGACAGTGATTTGATTGGAATTCCTTGGAGAATCGTGGTGAGTGGAAAATCATTGGAAAAAGGCGGGGTGGAAATAAAGAGGAGAAATAGTCAGGAAAGTGAGATTGTCGAAATTGAGAAGTTAGTAGAAATTTTAGAAAATAAATAGGTCGAATAGAAATTATGCAAAATATACTTTTGATTTTACTTATTATTGGAATTGCTGTTGTTATTTATCTTCTTCTAAATAGGAAAGATGATACCAGAAATGATGAAAAAATTTCGGCGACACTTGAAAGGATTTCAATGCTTTCTCAACAGAATGAACAGCTCCGTCAGGCAGTGGACAACAAACTTTCGCAAACACACAAAACTACGCAAGACAGCTTGGAGAGCAGTAGCCGTTTTGTGCAAGGAATGCATCGGCAGTCGGTGGAGCAAATAAGAGAGATTACAGAGAAATTGTCCAAGTTGGAAGAAACCAATAAACAAGTGATGGGGTTTTCCGAGCAACTTAGAGGATTGGAGGATATTCTCAAAAATCCAAAACAAAGAGGAATTCTCGGAGAATATTTTTTGGAAGATACTTTGAAAAATGTTTTACCGGTCGGATCATATCAAATGCAATATGAATTCAAGAACGGCGATATTGTGGATGCGGTTGTTTTTGTGAAGGAAAAAATAGTTCCGATTGATTCCAAATTTTCTTTGGAAAATTACCAGCGAATTCTTGAATGTAAAAACGATGAAACTGAAAAAGAAAGATTGGAAAAAATGTTCAAGCAGGATTTGAAAAATAGAATTGATGAAACTTCCAAATATATCAAACCGGAAGAGGGAACGATGGAATTTGCTTTTATGTTTATTCCTTCCGAAGCGATTTATTATGATTTGCTTATAAATAAGGTTGGGGCGGTCAAGGTTGACACGCGCAGTATGATTGAGTATGCTTTCCGAGACAAACACGTAGTAATTGTTTCCCCAACTTCCTTTTTGGCATATTTGCAAACTGTGCTTCAAGGATTGCGTGCGATGCAAATTGAAGAAAGTGCCAAGGAAATTCGAGGAAATGTGGAAAGGTTAGGAAAGCATATTGTTGCCTTTGAGGATTTCTATAAAAAATTAGGAAACAGTATGTCAACAACAGTGAGTCATTATAATAATGGCTATAAAGAATTGAACAAGATTGACAAGGATGTGGTAAAGATTGCCGATACGGAAAAAATAATCGAGCCGATGATTTTAGATAAACCGAGTATGGAGTAGATAAATATATGGAAGTAACACTTAGTAAATATGCCGGATTTTGCGATGGCGTTGATCGTGCGTATAACATCGTGAAAAAAATAGCCGATGATCCGATGATAAAGAAGCCTATATATGTGCTGGGTTCTTTGGTGCACAACGAAGATGTGGTGAAAAAAATTGAGCAACTGGGGATTGGAAATATCAAGCCCGGAGAAAGATTGGAAGAAATATTTGAATACGCGGACAAAAAAATCGGCACGCTTGTTATTACCGCGCATGGTATGGGTCCGAAAATTTATGAATTGGCAAAAAAGAAAGGAGTAGATATCGTAGACACAACTTGCCCAAAAGTGACAAAGGTGCAGAGATTGGCGCGGGTTTTTTTTGATCGATTATATCAGATTGTGATTGTAGGGGAAAAGGATCACAAGGAAGTAAAGGGGATTTATGAATGGGCGAAAAAGAAAGCTGTTTTTGTAGAAAATATTTTGGATTTGAAAAAGTTGAGATTGGATGTTTCCAAAAAGGTTGCAATAATTTCTCAGACTACGCAGAGTCAAGATTTTGTGAAAAAAGTTTCTGATTTCATTAGGGGTAAATATAGTGATGTGGAGTTGGTAGATACGATTTGTTTGGCAACGCAAAACAGACAAAATGAAGTGAAGGAATTGGCAAAAAGAAATGATGCGGTAATAATAATCGGTTCCCCGGAAAGCGCCAATTCAAACCGGTTATGGGAAATATCCAAAAAAATAAATTCCAGATCATATTTTATCCAAAGGAAATATGATATTAAGAAAGAATGGTTTGACAATTGCCAAAAAATCGGAGTAACCGCTGGCGCATCTTCTCCGAAGTGGATTATTGAGGATGTGATGGTTTATTTGAAGAGTCTGTGATTTTTGTATGTATACACGGCGCTTGAAAAAATGACTGTCTTGATGTACGCTAGAGACAGTGTATATAAATATGTAAAGTTCTCCTTTTTACGTTATGAAGATTTTATTGGCAGAAGATGATTCGATGATTGCGGATATCTATCAAAAAAAGTTCGAAATTTCAAAATATGAAGTTGCGATTGCAACCGGAGGAAAAGAAGTCTTGAAAAAAGTTAGAGAAGGGAAATTTGATTTGATTTTGCTTGATTTGGTTTTTCCTGAAATCGGAGGAATGGAATTGCTCAAGCAAATAAAAAAAGAGAATTATTCTCCTGAGGCAAAAGTTGTGATTTTTAGTAATCTTAATGAGGAAGAAAATCAAAAGGAAGCATTTCGATTAGGAGCGGACGGCTTTATTCGCAAATCTCAATTTACGCCGGAAGAAGTATTGGCAGAAATTAAAAAAATTATGAAACAATAAAAATATGGAAAGAACGATAATTAAAGATGCTTCGGAAAAAATAGGGCAAAATATTCGAATCAAGGGTTGGGTTAAAAATAGAAGGGATCATGGAAAATTGATTTTTATGGATGTCCGTGATCGAAGTGGAGTGGTCCAGGTGGTGATTATTCCGGATAAAGAAGAAGCTTATGAGATGGCAAAGCAAGCGCGAAGTGAGTTTGTTGTTGATATTGAAGGTTTGGCAAAGTCTCGTCCTGGAGGCGCAGCGAATGAAAAAATTTCTACAGGAAGTGTGGAGATTGAAGCAGGAAAATTTTCAATAATTTCGGCCACTAAGGATGATTTGCCTGTGGATGTTTCTGTTGATGAGATGAATTTGAACTTAGAAACGCTTCTTAATTATCGTTCACTCACTGTCCGCAACGACAAAATTAACGCTATTTTCAAGATATATGCCCGATTGATCCAATCGTACGGAGATTTTTTGCGAAGCAAGGATTTTCTGGAAATAAAAAGTCCCAAGATTCTTAGTTCAGCAACTGAAGGAGGTGCAAATTTTTTCAAAATAAAATATTTTGACCGGGATGCTTTTTTAGCGCAAAGTCCGCAATTTTACAAACAAGCAGGAGTCGGTCTTTTTGAGCGAGTTTTTGAAATTGGAACGGTATTTCGAGCCGAACCGCATTATACCACTCGGCATGTGAATGAATATGTGAGTCTGGATGCGGAAATGGGGTTTATTGAAAGTTTTGAGGATATTATGGCGCAGATGGAAAAAGCCATGGCGTATATTTTCAAGTTCATCGGGGATACTTGCCAGGATGAGCTGGAGAAATACGGAGCGAGCGTGCCGGAAATAAAAACTATTCCTCGAATAAAATTGACCGAGGCGCTGGCGATTTTGGAAAAAGAATTTGGCAAGAAAGTGGAAAAAGTGGATATTGATCCGGAAGGAGAGCGTTTGATTTGTCAGTGGGCGAAAGAAAAATATGGAAGTGATTTGATTTTTTTGACGCATTATCCAGCCAGTGTGCGGCCTTTTTATACTATGCCGAGCAAGGATCCGCAATATACCGAAAGCTTTGACTTGCTTTTTCGTGGAGTGGAAATCGCTACCGGAGGACAAAGAATTCATGATTTTAATCAGTTGGAAAACAGTATCAAGAAACACGGGCTTAATCCGAAAGATTTCAAACATTATTTGGATATTTTTCGCCATGGAATGCCGCCGCATGGAGGCTGGGGACTTGGAAGCGAAAGAATCGTGCAAAAAATTCTGGGACTTGCCAGTATCAAAGAAGCGGTTCTCTTCCCAAGAGACGTAAAACGCCTTACGCCGTAAAAATAAAAGCGTAGAAACAAAAATGAAAAAAAAATCAAAGCATCAGGAAAAATTGGATCGGATAAGAGTGCGGGTTGTTAATGTTGTCGGTTTTTTGATGGGTTTTTCTCAGTCAGTTTTGGCATATACCGTTTCGACTTATTTCAAAGAATCTTCTGGAACGGAAAATGTGGGAATTTTTTATTTTGTGAGTTTTGCAGCGGTTCTGTTCATTTTGCTTAATTTGTACAAGCTCACGCAAAAAACCGGAAGTGTTTTCGTTTTTTTCTTCTCAATGGTCGCAAATATTTCTTTTGTCGCCGCTTTGATTGTTTTGCCGAAATCTTTTTTTGGAATCGCGGCTATGATCTTATATCTCATTTCAGTGTCGATTACTTGGGCAAGTCTTGATGTGATTTTAGAAAGTTTTTCGGTCGACAAGATGTCTGGAAGAATTCGCGGACTTTATTTGACGGTATTTAACGCCGGATATGTTTTGGGACCATTGCTTGCTTCAAAAATTTTCATTCAGTTTGATTTCGACGGAATATTTTTCATTTCGCTTGTTTTTTCAATGATTATATTATTATTTGCTATATTTGGTATGCGTCGAGCGGGAAATGCGGTTTTCCCTAAAAAAAGACAAAGCATCCGTAGTTTGGTTTTGGAAGTGTTTAGGCGAAAAAATATTTTTCGTATATACTATATTTCTTTTGTTCTGGATTTTTTCTATGCGTTGATGGTGGTTTATGCTCCGATTTATCTCCTTGATTTGGGATTTTCCTGGAATCAATTAGGAATTGCATTTACGATAATGCTTGTTCCTTTCGTATTGGTGCAGTATCCGGCAGGAATTTTAGCGGACAAAAAAATCGGAGAAAAAGAGATGATTATTTTGGCAATTTTGACTATAGGTATTTCTTCATTTTTGTTTTTTATCAATACATCGAAAGATATTTTTGTTTGGGCGGTTATTTTGTTTGCCACTCGGGTGGGAGCGGCGCTTGTTGAAATTTTGCGCGACTCATATTTTTATAAGCAAGTGGATTATCGCCGGGCGGATGTCATTGATTTTTTTCGCACCGCGCAACCGGTGGCGTATATCGCGGCGGCAATCGTGTCAACTGTAATTTTATGGGCGTTTTCTTTGAAATATGTTTTTTTGTTTCTGACACTGGTAATTTTTTCAGCTCTCTTGCCAGCGTTAAGATTGACGGATAGCCAAGTCGAGGAAAGTTGACAGAAATTTGATCATTTGCTTTAATAAAGGAGCAATTTGGTTAAAGAAATCGAAAAGTTAACCCAAAGGGAGGTGATGAGATCTCTGTCCAGAGCCAGGAACTTCAGCTGAAGTTCCTGGCTTGTTTTATTTTTGCCAGAAATGCTTGGATGTAGTAAACTAGAAATACGAAATTATGAGTTATCAAATAAAGTTGAAGCAATTTGAAGGTCCTTTGGATCTTTTATTGTCATTGATTGAAAAAAAAGAGCTTGATATTACCAGGCTGAGTTTGGCGTCTGTTGCTGATCAATATTTGGATTTTATCCAATCTCGGGAAAACATCACCTTGGAAAGTTTGGCGGATTTTTTGTCGGTAGCTTCGAAATTGATTTTGATCAAGTCCAAAGAGATGTTGCCGTTTTTGACTTTGAGTGAAGAAGAAGAGGAAGAAATTTTGGATTTGGAATGGCAATTGGCGGAGTATCGGAAATTCAAAGATATTTCCAAAAAAATTCAGGAGATGCTTGCGAGCAAAAAGGAGAGTTTTTCCCGGGAAAGTTTTTCCGGAATGCAATCGTTCTTTTTTCCGCCGGAAAATATTTCCGCCGAAGATTTGCGGGATACATATTTGGAAGTTGTGAGCAATATTCCGATAGTGGAAGAATTGGAAGAAGAAATGATCGGGGAGGTAATAACATTGGAGGAGAAAATCAACCATTTGCAAAAATTTTTGCGCCAAAAAGTGGAAACTTCTTTTGCTGAGCTGGTGGCCAATGCTCCGGATAAAGTGGAAGTCATTGTTTCTTTTTTGGCGATGTTGGAAATGGTCAAGCAAAGAATTATCCACGTGGAACAAGGAGAATTGTTCAGCGATATTCGGATGAAACATAAAGAGATTTAAGTATTCTTCGCATTCTTATTTTGTCATTTTCGCGGAAGCGGGAATTCAGAATACTTTATGTTGGATTTTAAAAAATTATAAATAAAGCTACAATATCTAACATTTAAAAAATTAAGTTTTAATAAATTAAAATGAATCTAAAATCAATTATTGAAAGTATTTTGTTTGTGAGCGGAGAACCGCTAGCGGTTTCCAAAATTTGTAAAATAACCAAACAGGAAAAAGAGAAAATAGAGAATGTTTTAGTTGAGCTGGTGAAAGAATATTCCGAAGAAAAAAGAGGAATTGGAATTATCCGAAAAGAAGAAAGTGTTCAAATGGTTTCCAATCCGGAAAATTCCGAATTTGTGGAGGGATTGGTCAAAAGCGAATTGCAAGAATCTTTAGGAAAAGCGGCGCTTGAAGTTTTGTCCGTGATTGCTTATCGTGGTCCGATCGCGCGGTTTGGAATCGAGGAAATTCGCGGAGTTAATTCCAGTTTCATTTTGCGCAATCTTTTGATGCGCGGTTTGGTTGAAAGAATAAGCAATCCGAAAGACAGTCGTGGATATTTGTACAAAATCTCTTTTGATTTTATTAAAAAATTGGGAATTGCGGATATTTCTGAACTTCCGGATTTTGAAAAATTATCAAAAGACGAGCGTGCGGATTTGATTGTCGAGAATTTGGAAAAAGAATAAGTACGTAAATTGTATTTTTTAATAATAAATGGATTTAAAAAATAAAGACAACTTGAATAATCCTGAAATTTTTCAGCGTAGCCGATTCAAGGAGAAAAGTTCAGGGCATATTTGGTTTTTAATTATAACCATTCTTTTTTCTTTGACTGTTTTTGTTTTTTTTCGAAGCGATGAAAGAAATATTCCATTTTTTTCCGCCAAACAGGAAAAAACTGTGGCATTTGAAAGAAATAATAATTTGGAGGGAGCTGAAAATTCGAACAAAAACGATAATTATGCAAAAGGAGGAACCGGAAAGGATATTTTTTTTGAAGGCAAAATGCCAAACAGTCAATTTCAGCCGGTGCGGAAAGAAAATTCAGGCGATCTTGTGTTGCCGAATGCCCATGCTTCTTTGATTTTGGATGCCGATAGCGGAACGATATTGCACTACAATAATGGTAAGGAGCGAAGACAAATTGCTTCATTGACAAAATTGATGACAGCGGTTTTGGTAATGGAAAAAATCGCTAATTTGGATGAAGAAGTTGTGATCGGAGAAGAGGTATATATTGAGGGAACTAAAGTTGGATGTCCCAGATCGGGATATTGTATCGGGCAGAGATTACAAGTTGGAGAAAAAATTTCGGTGCGTTCTTTGTTAATGGCAATGTTAATGAATAGCGCCAATGATGCGGCGACCGCACTCGGAAAACATATTTCTGGATCAATCGAGAATTTTTCAAAATTGATGAATGAGCGCGCCAAAGAACTTGGCTTCAATGATTCTCATTTTTGCACGCCTTCGGGGTTGGAAATTGACGGACGCGAGAGTGAATGTTATTCGACTGCTTATGATATTGCGCGTATTGCTGCTCATTCGATGAAATATGATGTTATTTGGGATATTATGCGCCTTTCGCCGCAGACTATTTATTCGATTGATGGAAAACTTGCTCATGATATAATGAATACAGATCAAGTTTTAGACCAAATTCCTAATTGTCTTGGGGGAAAAACCGGGTTTACTCCGTTGGCGGGAAGTTCGCTTTTGATGGGCGCCAGCGACAGCACCGGCAAGCATAAAATTGTGGCAGTGCTTTTGGATGATCCGTACCGTTGGCAAGATATTAAAACTATGATAGATTGGACATTTGATTCGTGCGAGTGGAAATAAATCACGCAATTATTGGTTAACGATTATCATTATGCAATTAGCTCAAATACAAAATATTCCAGAAGTTTTTAATGTTCTCAAAGTTTTGGTGACCGGAGTGCTTTCTTTCGGTTTAGCGCTGGCGATTACTCCGTTTTGGACGAATATTTTGTATAAGCATAAAATCGGAATTAAAATTAAGAAAAATTCTGTTGATGGAAAAGAGCTTACTTTTGTTAATAAGTTGCATGCGCACAAAAACGGAACTCCAACAATGGGCGGGTTGATAATTTGGTTTTCGGTTTTGATTTTGGTTTTGTTTTCTTATTATTTTTTCCCTATTTTGGCAAGATGGACAGATACAAATTTTTTGGCGCGTTTGGATTTTCTTTCCCGCAGTCAAGTTTGGCTCCCGCTTTTTGTTTTGGTGGCGGCGGGAATTTTGGGATTGTTTGACGATATAATGAGTGTGCGTGGATGGGGAAGCAATAAGGGCGGAGGGATGCGATTCGCGATGCGGTTTTGGTGGCTTTTTGCGATTGCCGGAGCGGGAGCATGGTGGTTTTATTCAAAGCTTGGATGGGATGTTTTGCATATTCCGGCGGTGGGAGATTTTTCCATCGGATTTTGGTATATTCCTCTTTTTATTTTCGTGATTTTGTTTTCCGCGATTTCTTCCAATGAAACTGATGGATTGGACGGACTTAATGGAGGAATTGTTTTTATGGCGTTTTCATCTTTCGCGGTGATTTCTTTCGTGCAAAACAAGGTTGATTTGGCATCTTTTTGCGCGGCGGTTTCCGGAGCAACGCTGGCATTTTTGTGGTTCAATATTTCTCCGGCGCGGTTTTTTATGGGGGATACGGGGGCGATTGCATTGGGAACGACTCTGGGAGTAGTGGCGATGCTCACCAACTCGGTAATTGTTTTGTTTGTGATTTGTTTTATTTATATTCTGGAATCGGGCAGTGTGGCAGTACAATTGTTTTCCAAAAAATATTTGCATAGAAAAGTTTTTCTAGCGGCGCCGATTCATCATCATTTTGAAGCCAAAGGCTGGCCGGAGCAAAAAGTGGTGATGCGCGCTTGGATTTTGACAATCATCACCTCCATCATCGGAGTAATTATCGGAATACTTGGAATGGGGTAGGATTTCATTTTGAGTTATTCACAGTTGCGGAGAAATTGAATGGTGATATAATAAAGATGTTATATCACTTTTAAAATAAAAATATATGACAGTAAAAATTAAAAAGAAACAATTAGGGCAATTTTTCACTACAAATTCGGATTATATTTTGAGTGGATTTGAAGAATTTATTAAAGGGAAAAAAGTTTCTGATCCTTTTGCTGGTGCTGGAGATTTATTGAGATGGGCGGAAAATAATAAAGCAAGAAGAGCTATTGGTTTTGATGTGGATAAAAAATATGTTGATGAAAAAAATGTTCTCTTTCAAGATACTTTAATTTCTGCAGGAAAATATGACTTTGTAATAACTAATCCTCCATATCTTAATGTAAATAAAGCTGATAAAAAAACAAAAGAAAAATATTTCAAAAATTCAGGATTGGAAGATCTTTATCATCTCTCATTGAGAGCGATAATGAACAGTAATGAGGGAATAGTCATCGTTCCAATTAATTTTCTTTCAGCTAGAAATTCAAAAAAAATCAGGGAAATATTTTTTTCTAAATTCAGGATAGTCGAAATGAATTATTTCAAACAACAAGTTTTTCCTGATACTACTTATAATGTGATTGCTTTTTATTACAAAAAAAAGGAAAATCAATTCGATGACGAATTTTCCATAAAAACTCATATTTATCCGGAGGGAAAATGTGTAGCCATAGAATTAAATAAAAATCATGATTGGGCAATCGGAGGAAAAATTTTCAAAACTATCAAAAAACAGGAAAATTTTCTCGGAGTTAAAAGATTAACAGAAAAAGATGTCGCTAACAAAAAAGGAAAGATAAAGATTCGAGCTGCTTATAATCACGTAAAACATATGAGAGAGTTTACAATTTCAGAAGATGTTTATAGGAAAATAAAGTCTAATATAATTCTATTAAAAGCTATTGATAGTGGTTCGAAGTCCGGGAGGATAGCCCTGGAAAATATCAGAAATTACGGCGTTGATTGTCTGGTAAGTAAGGAATCTTCCAGGCATATGATTTATTTGATTCTGGATAAAAAAGTAACCATTATTGAACAAGAAAAACTTATTGATTTATTTAATTTAGAAATAAATAAGCTGCGTGAAAATTATCTTTCACTTTTTCTGACAAATTACAGAGATAATGATAGAAAAAGAATAGGTTTTGATTTTGTTTATAAATTTATTAATTATTTATATTTCCATAACTTACATTATGCCAAAGGACAATCTGCATTATTTTGAAATTTCGAAGGATAACCCAGAGCCTCATTTGGATGAGAGTTATTTTGTAATCGATAATCATCCAAAATTGAAAGAACACATTAAGGCGATAAAAGAGATAAAAGAAATCTTGATAACTATCAAAAAATTACAGGAAAATAAAGAAGATATTGTAGTTATTGAAAAATATTTTAAGAAGTTATTTGAAGTTTTTAATTCCACGTACGCCAATTGTTCTGAATTGGGATGTTTTGTTAATGCTTGCGACACAACGCGAGATCTGATTCAAAAGGATTTTAATTCATTTAAAGAAATAACAAAATTATATATTAAAAGCAGAAAGATAAATGATAAAGTTCCGGAAAGCTGGGTTCAGGCAATTTTGGATTCAAATTCTTCCCGAAAAAAAGGAGAGTTGGGAGAGAGAAAATTAGTTAAAATTTTGACAGAAAAGGGATTTATTGAAGTAAAAAGTTGGGAAGAATTACATAGAAAGAAAAAGTGTGTTGCACGATTTTCTCGAGAAGTTTTTTCAAATTCAAGCCTGAAAGATAATTTTGGAATTAAAATTAAAGCAAAGAAACAGGGGAAAATGCTGGATTTGATAATAAAGGATGGAAAGAAAATATTTTTACTCGAGGCGAAGCATTTGAATGTTGGTGGCGGAGAACAAGACAAGCAAGTTTCCGAGTTAATTGAAATTTTGAATCTTAAAGAAGGACGTAATGATTTTTGCTATATATCATTTTTAGATGGAACATATTCTAATAGATTGCTTGGGGAAATACAGAAAAGATCAAAAAAGATGCTAAAACAGAGAAAAGAAATTGAGAAATTTTTAAAAAATAATAAGCGGAATTTTTGGGTAAATACGGCGGGGTTTGTTGAATTTGTAAATGATATCAAAAAATAACGAAATCACTTTCGTCAAGTAAAATCTTTTAATGTAGATTGTTTGTAAAAATATGCCTATACAAATTTCAATTAAGGATCATTTGAAGAAATATTTTGAAGCAGCGGAGAGGGTTCTCAATGATCAATTTGATTTATCCACCGGAGCCTCAGGTGGACATATTGGTGCGATGGGAGAAAATCGAGAGAGGATATTGATAGATTTTTTTAGTAAACATATTCCATCAAGATTTACTATTGAGCAGAGGGGAATAATTTTTGATTCTAAATATAATAAGTCCGATCAAGTTGATATTATTATTTATGAACACAACTATCCAAAACTCGGTGGTCAAAGCCCTACATTGTATTTCGTAGAAGGGGTTGGTGGTTTTCTTGAGATTAAATCTACTCTAGATAAGACTACTCTTGGAGAAAGTTTGAAAAATATTGCATCAGTAAAAAGACTAAATACTTCTCCAACGAATATGATTATAGGAAATATTTCCCAACCCGATTTATTGTTTGGAGGTGTTTTTGCTTTTAAAAATAAGTTGACTGAAAATGCTATACTTAAAATTCTCAATGAATCAAAAATTGAAAAAAAATTATTACCAGATTTCATTTATTCTAACGACGGACTTTTTTTGATTAAATCTGACAAGCCTTCTATAACCGATAAGCTCCTTGAACAAGATTTGATCTTTACTCACTCAGAGCATACTAAATTATTTCATTTTTTAATTCACATATCTCGATACGTGATTGGTATGAATTTGGTGCCAATTGATTTAAAAGAGTATTTTAATCAAAGTTTAGATTAAAAAAATATGCCAAAGTATAAAATTATTGGAAATAAAATCCAACTTATGGACATAAGATCTGACCATTATTCAGATGAGGCACTTTCATTTTTTAGTAAATTAGAGGAGATTGTTGGAAGTCCTCATCCAATAGCATTGACAGCCACGCAAGAATCAATTGAATGGCAAAATAAACGATGGAAAGAATTTTCTGAGGCTGTTGAAAATTGCAGACATAAAATTCAAGCAATTAATTACAGTATTTCACTTATTGAGTCAGAAATAAAAAATCCACCAATACCACAATTTAAATTGCCGATGAATCTTGAGGAAAAAGAATTTTTTGATGATGTTGTTTTGTTTGAATTTGAATCTTTTCTTTTTCAAATACTTTCTTCTATGGATTTTTTTGTTCATTTATTAAAAATGTTTTATCCAATTCTTGATTTGAAAGACGAATATAGAATTGGTTTTAAAGGCAAGAAAGGAGTTTCTGGCAAGGGAACATCTGATGCATTACGAGGCGTGGGAGAGGTCGAATTGCCTGATTATATGGATAAGGAGGTAGGAAGATGGGTTCAAATGGTTTATAATTTGAGAAATAAAGTAACGCATTATTCAAAAGTTCAAAACTTACAAATGTTCCTGCTTGATAAAAATGGGATTAATGTTCCAAAATTTTCTGATAGCGGGGTGGGCTTGGTGGATTATTGCAAATCAACATACGAAAATCTTAAAAATTTTTTAAATACTATTGAAAATAATTTTCTTCTATCCAAAACAGAAAATTTTTATATAATGAAATAATATATTGGAATTTTGGGGATGGGGTAGAATTTCATTTGAATCAAAAACGATTATGCCGAAATTAAAGGATTTGCATAAAATTGAATGGCCGAGAGAAAAACTTCTCCATTATGGCGCTGAAAAATTGACCAAGTCGGAACTTTTGGCGATTTTGCTTCGAACCGGATCAAAGGGAATGAATGTGATTGATTTTGCAAAAAATATTTTGCGGAAATTTCCCAATTTTTCTTTGGCGGATGCTGATGTCAAGCAGTTGCAGGATACATTCGGAGTCGGAACCGCCAAGGCGTGTGAAATTGTAGCGTGTTTTGAATTGGGAAGAAGAATGCTCAAAGGTAAAAAAACGAATTTGATTTTGACTCCCAAAGACGTTTGGGACAATTTGAAAGATATTCGCAATAACAAAAAAGAACATTTTGTTGTTTTTTATTTGGATACGCGCCAGCAAGAAATAAAAAGGGAGATTATTTCCGTGGGAATTCTCAATGCCAGTTTGATTCATCCGCGGGAAGTTTTCGAACCGGCAATTCGGCACAATGCCGCCCAGATTTTGGTAGCGCACAACCATCCTTCCGGCGACCCCACGCCTTCTGACGATGATGTCGTAGTAACTAAAAGGCTTTGTGAGGCGGGAAAAATTCTCGGAATAGAAGTAGTTGACCATGTTGTGGTTTCTGAGAATTCTTTTGTGAGTTTGAAATGCGAGAGTTTGCTTTAATTTTATATGTACATTATAATGTACATATAAAAATAATCATTAAAGCAAACTAAAATGAAAAATCAAAAAGTTTTGACGCTCACCGAGGCGCGGAAAAATATTTTTTCTTTGGCAGATTCGGCGCAAAAAAACAATGTTCATTATACCCTGACCGACCGCGGAAAACCGAAGGCGGTTTTGCTTTCGATTGAAAAATTCGATTCATTTTTTCAAAAAAACAACGCTGGATTTTCCATGGTTCGCGACGGAGGAGCGGCTTATCCCCAGCAAGTTCAAGTGCGAACATTGATTGTGAGGGATGAGTCAAAAGTGATATATATGCCGGAGAGTAATTGGGACGCGGCGAAGAAAGGAGAAGAACTTATTCGCGCGCAATTGTATGTGAATTTGATTGAAAAATATCAATATCCTTTGCATTTGGTGGAATTCGGACGTTATGTGAAAGTGGGGCACGCGAAAAGCAAGCGGTATATCGAAGCGGATATAATTATCAACGATGAAGCGGGAAACGCACGGATGATTCTTGAGGTGGGAAATTTTGAAGAGTTTGAAGAGAATCGGGATCGGATCGTGGCGGATCTTTTTGATTTGGCGCGCGCTGTTACTTGCGTCAAAAAACCCAATTTTTTGGTCTATTTTTCCCGTAGTTGCAAAGGCGGGCAAGTGAAAGACAAAATTGCCGTTATCGATTACACAAAATTCAATACTTTCCAATCATGGAAAAAAGCCAAACGCCCCAGTACAGAAGAAATACCGAAATACAATTTGTGAGTTGTGGATAAGTTTCTATTGTAAGTGATGTCAAAGATGATATTATAAAGATATAATATCATCTTCCAAGTTTGGCGAAGGTTTAAAAGTGGAAAAATATTTGAAAGAGTTAAGATATTAAAATAAAATTCAGTTATTAAGGAATTCTTAATAACTGTTTTGGGTGGAAAGTGCTTAAGGAATTAAAGTATTAAAATAAAAAAATGGAGGAAAAATCAAATAATAAAATAATTTTATACAAAACGGAAGACGGAAAAACGGAAATAGAGGTGAATCTTGAAGGTGAAACTGTTTGGCTTAATCAGAAACAAATGGCCGAGCTTTTTGATAAGGATGTTAGAACCTGAATGAACATATTCAGAATGTATACACAGAGGGAGAGCTGGAATCCAATCCAACTATCCGGAAATTCCGGATAGTTCAAAAAGAAGGCAACAGAGCTGTTTCTAGGGATATAGACTTTTACAATCTCGATGTTATTATCTCAGTTGGTTATCGGGTAAAATCCTTACGTGGCACGCAATTCCGCATCTGGGCGACGCAAAAACTTAGGGAATATATGGTGAAGGGTTTTGTGATGGACGATGAAAGATTGGGTGGCGTATTTGCATGAAATGCTCAAAGTCAACAAATTGGAAGTGCTTTCTGGCAAGGGAAAAATTTCGCATGACAAGATGGAAAAAATTGTGAAAGAAGAATTGAAAAGATTTATTGATCAGAAGAGTTTGAAATAATCCATCGTCGGATATCAATATAAGATTTCTACTTTTGTAGATTTTTGCGGATGCAATGAAATGTGATAATGGTGTATAATATTTGCATAAAGTAAATAAGCGGAAGGTAAAAATATTTTGTTTGGAAAATATGGCAGGGGCAGGGGGGTATATTTTTCAAACGGAATTCGGAAATAAAAATGAAAAAAATCAGCGTTAGTATTCTTGTTTTCTTGATGGTATTTTCTCCGGTAGGGTTTAATTTATCGCATTATCATTATTCGGCGAGTATTACCGCAAGTTCGGAGGAAGGCGAGTGGCTGGATTATGAAAACTATTATGTAATCGACGAAGATGTTGTTTGGAGCGGAGAGGTGGATCTTTCCATCGAGCTTCCGGTAGTTGTAGTCGGAGGTGCCACACTCACAATTGAGAAAGGAACGAGAATAATTCTTGGAGAAAGCCTTGCTGTTTATTATGGAAGAATTGTCGCGGAGGGAACAGAACAGGAAAGAATCACTTTCACTTCTCCGCCGGTTGATCCTTCTTTTTTTGATGATGAATGTTTTGCGCCGAGCCGAGGAATGATAGAATTTAACGACAGATCTTTTTTGGCAGGCGCGGATTCTTCGATACTTCATTATGTCGATTTTGTGGAATTGGGAACATATTACAACTGGAATGATTTTCCTGATGAGTGTTTTTCCTCTTCGCCAATAATAATGACCGAAAATTGGGGAAATATTTTTTCTTCCAATATTGCCAAGGCGCAAAGTTTTCCGGTTTCTGATGACGGAGAAGTGAAAAATTCTGCGCTCAAATTTGTTTCCGGGAGGCTGGATATTAAAAACTCCACATTTAAAAACAATCTTTATGCGGACATCGAAACGTATATTGAATCATATCCCAATGAAGAAAAAAGTTTCCTGCAAGTTTCCGACAGTAATTTTTTTGGAAATGGTCAAAATACTGCGCTTATTTCCACCGCATTGAATTATTCGGAATATTCCGAGATTTTGGGCAGGGACAAAAATCTGGTTCGCTTGGAAAACAACTGGTACGGCAGTCCAGACGGTCCAGCTTTGGCGCCGGATTTTTCTTCCGGCGGGGAAAAATTGATCGGGGATTTTACTTTGATTGATTGGAGCGCGGAAAAATTTATTTGTAAGACTTGCACTTCCAATGTACTTTTCCTTCCCGGAATAAAATCCAGCCGGCTGTACAAAGAAGGGATGCTGGGAAGCGAAGATAAGCTTTGGATTCCCAATTATTTTGGCGATGATATGGAGGAATTGCGAATGGATGAAGATGGAAAAAGCATTGAAGATGTGTACACAAGGGATATTTTGGATGAAGTGGCGATTCCGGTGATTGGCGGAAACATTTACAAAACATTTTTGGAAAAATTAGACGGCTTGAAATCTGAAAATATCATCAATGATTTTCGGTCTTTTGCCTATGATTGGAGGCAGAGTGTCGAAGATATTGCCCAAAGCGGAACGTTGTATCCGGAAGAGGAAATGAAATCGGCGCTTGAGCAAATTGAGGAATTGGCGGAATCGTCAAAAAACGAAAAAGTGACAATCGTCGCCCATTCCAATGGCGGACTTTTGGCGAAATCTTTGATGATGGAATTGGAAAAAAGTGGCGCGACGGACAAAATTGACAAAATAATTTTTGTCGCAACTCCGCAAATAGGAACCCCGGTGGCGCTTTTGGCGATGTTGTATGGTTATGACGAGCCGGCGCTTGCGGGTACTTTGATTTCCCAGGAAGATGCTCGAACGTTGGCGGAAAATATGCCGGGAGCCTATGGGCTTTTGCCATCGGAAGAATATTTTGATCGAATTGAAAATCCCTTTGTTTCTTTTTCTTCGGAAAATACCCGCTACAAAAGCTTCAAAGATGCCTATGGCGATGACATTGATGATTTTGACGAATGGAAAGATTTTTTGACCGGCGATGGCGACGGTCGCCAAGAGCCGGAAAACAGTGAAGTGGATTGGGAAAATACTTTGCGGGAAAATCTTTTGGATGAAGCGACGGAAATGCACAAGCGTTTGGATTCGTGGATTCCTCCGGAAAATGTCGAAGCGATTCAAATCGCCGGCTGGGGATTGGACACCATAAGCGGGGTTAAATATTCAGAGCGGGAAAAATATGATTGTTTTCCGACAGGAGGAAAAGTTCCTTCTTGTGTGAAAAGCGGGGAATACGCACCGACGTACCAGCCGCAATTTACGGTTGACGGAGACAAGACAGTTGTCGCACCTAGCGCCTTGATGATTCCTGAAAATGATAATGTAAAAAGGTATTGGGTGGATTTGTTTGAATATAATAAGGGAATTACGATTGATAGAGGACATAAGAATATTTTAGAAGTTGATAATTTACAGGAATTTATCTCAAATATTATTGCAAATAAATCCGGTGATTTGCCGAAATATATCAAAGATTCTCGCCCGGATGATTACGAAAATGCCTCTTCGCGATTGCGAATGTCATTGCATTCCCCGTTGGACATTCATTTGTATGATGAAAAGGGAAATCACACCGGACCGAAAAAAATTCAAGTTGGCGGACAAGAATACGAAGTTTTCGAGGAAGGAATTTCCAATAGCTATTATTACCAATTCGGGGAACGCAAATATGTTGGATTTGGATCCGGAGAAAATGTTCGAGTTGAGCTGGAAGGATATGGAGCGGGGACATATACTTTGAAAGTGGAAGAAGCACAACCGATTTCCGGCGGGGAGGAAACGGTTTCCGCGATTGTTTTTGCCAATTTGCCGACTACGGAAGAAACAACGGCGGTTTTGGAAATTTCCGAGCAAGGATTGATGGAAATGCCGGTTTTGCAGGTGGATATTGATGGCGATGGACAGCAGGATTATCAGGCGGAGCCGATTGTTGAAGTGGGAGTGATGCCGGATAGCAATCCTCCGCAAACTTTTGCCAGCGCGCAAGGAGAGCAGGGTCTTGCCGGTTGGTTTGTTGGAAATGTTGCTGTTTCGTTTTCGGCTGAAGACGGAGAAAACGAAATTGAAAAAACCCAATATTCTCTGGATGGCGGAGCAAGTTGGGAAGTGTATGAAAATCCGATTGAAATTTCCGGCGAAGGGATTTTCAATGTCCGATATTTTTCAACTGACACGGCGGGAAATGAAGAGGACGTAAAAGAAATAGAAGTGAAAATGGACAAAACTGCTCCGGAGGGAAAAATATTTTTTAATCCTGATTCCAAGAAACTGGAAGTTTTCGGAATAGACAATCTGTCCGGAGATGTTTCAGTCAGGATGAAAGAGCGGATTCAGAAGCCTCCATTGAGGGACAGGGCAAAAGATATCTTGAACCGCTTTTTGCAAGCAAATCGCGAAAAAGAAAAAAACAGCACTTTGATCGCGGTCTTGATTGATAAAGCCGGACACAGTACGATTATTGACATCAAAGAAAAAAATCGCGGAAATAGCAATATCGTTTACAGTGAGATTGATTCGATTTCGTATGACGGAGTCAAAACCGATGTCTCAAATTCTTTGTTCCAATGCCATTGGAATTTTGATTGGAAGAAAAACAAATTTCAAATTCTCAATGCGCATTTGACAAACGGAAGTGATTTTGTCCGGTCGTTCTATTTTTCCAACAGAAATGAAACACGGATATGGGAAAACGGAAAGAAAACGCAAAAAATTCCAGGACTGACTGTTCCATATCTGCAGACGGAAAAAGGATCAATCAAGATATTTTATTAAAAAATAATTTGTTAATAATTAAAACAAAAAAATGAAAAAAACTTATTGGTGGAGGTTCGTGGTTGTGTTTATCGGTGCGGTAGTGTTTTTATGGGGATATTTTTCTGTAAATGAAGATAAATTTGATTTATGCAATTATAATGAGTATTGTATATTTTCATACAATGCATATGTCGATCCATTGATGTTTTTATCACTATTTACATTAGCTATCTCATTTTTTCTTTTCTTCATCTCTGATAAAATTTTTATAAAATGGTTGAAATTTGCGGCATCTTGGATGGGAATTACCGCGCTTTTCGTTTTACTGGCGCCGGTTTATACGGGAGGCTGGATGAGCTTCGGACCCACCAAAGAATCAGTTTCAATTTGGATGGGTTCACTCTTTGTTATCCTGAGCCTGATTAAAATTACCTGGGATTGGAAGAAAGATAAAAATGGGAGAAATTAACAATAATAAAATGATAGAAAGGATCTAGTGATATATTTAATATAGCTTATTAAAATCTAACATAATCCGACGACCGTAAGTTAATGTAAGTTTTTTTGATTTTAATAATCCCACATTTTATGACGGTCGTAAGTTGATGTGGTTTTATGAAGAATATGTATAAATTCGGACCGGTACAGAAGAAAATAATGATAACGCTCTTGGGGGGTGTTGCACTGGGCTTGTCTTCATCGTCAAGGCAATATTTCAGGACGTTTCGCCTTTTACGGAAAGATTGGAAAAAAGTTGATCAATCTAGTTTTGAGCGTTCCATTAAACGACTCTCGGGGGAAAAATTAGTAGAAGAAAAAAGACTTCCAAATGGATCTTTTAAATTGATTTTGACTGCGAAAGGGAAAGAGCAGGCAAGAAAATTGGATTTGTTGGGCGGTTCGATAAATTTTAAAAAACCTAAAAAATGGGATAAAAAATGGCGGATTGTGATTTTTGATATTCCGGAAAAAGATCGGATATTTCGAGATATTTTGAGAGAACACTTAAAAGAATTAAAATTTTTCAAATTGCAGCACAGCGTTTTTGTTTCGCCTTATCCTTTTGAAAAGGCGATTTTGGAGTTGGTGCGACTGTATTTCGCAGAGCAATATGTTAGGGTGATTATTGCGGTGGATATTGATAATCAGGAAAAAATTAAGAAACATTTTTTTGGAAAAAATTAAGAAATAAAATCAAATACATTTCATAAAAAATTGAGATTACGCATAATTTTGTGGTCATAAATGAATGTGTGAAAATCGACATAATTCCACGGTCGTGGAATTATGTCGAAATTTACTTTTGTATAGGGTGCTTGTGAATGAGGGTCTTTAACTAATGGGTGATTGCCTTGCGGGGGAATTTGGAAGTGATATAATAAAGATGTTGTATCATTAAAATAGATGAGATTGTAAATGAATAGGTGAAAAATAGATTATCAGTTGAAATATTTATGCTTGATAACGAAAACAAGAAACCTTTGGCGGATCGGATGCGTCCTGAGAAGCTTTCCGATTTTGTCGGGCAAGAAGGTATTATCGGTGAGGGAAAAATATTACGTAAAATAATCGAAAGCGATCAAATTCCTTCGATGATCTTTTGGGGTCCGCCCGGAAGCGGAAAAACTACATTGGCGCGCATCATCGCCAAGATGACCAACGCTAAGTTTTTCCATCTCAGTGCGGTTTCCAGCGGAGTCAAAGAAATCAGAAAAATTATCGAAGAAGCGAAAAATAATCCGGCAAAAAAGACTATTTTATTTTTAGATGAAATCCACCGTTTCAACAAAGCGCAACAAGACAGGCTTTTGCCGTATGTTGAAGATGGAACATTGATTTTAATCGGAGCAACAACAGAAAATCCAAGTTTTGAAGTCAATTACGCTCTTCTTTCCAGAAGCCGAGTTTTTGTTTTAGAATCATTGGACGAGAAGGATATTAAAGTGTTGATTGAAAGAGCTTTGAAAGACAGCGAAAAAGGACTGGGAAAATTTGAAATTAAAATAGCAAAAAAAGACATCAAACTTCTCGCCGGGCTTTCCAATGGCGACGCGCGGGTGGCACTGGGAGTTTTGGAATTTGCGGTTAGCGCGGTAAAAAACAATAAAAAAGAAATTGTTATCGGCGAAAAAGATATCAAAGAGGCGTTGCAAAAAAGCAATCTGCTCTATGACCGGGCGGGAGAGCAACACTATAATATTATTTCGGCGCTACACAAAAGCATGCGTGGAGGAGATGCGAATGCGGCGCTGTATTGGCTGGCGCGGATGCTTTCCGGAGGAGAAGATCCATTGTATATTGCTCGCAGACTGATTCGTTTTGCTTCCGAGGATATCGGCATTGCTAACTCATTTGCCTTGGAACAGGCAGTGAGTGCGTACCAAGCTTGCCATTATATCGGGATGCCGGAATGCGGAGTGAATTTGGCGCAAGCGGTGGTGTATATGGCAAAATCAAAAAAAAGCAATCAATTGTATATTGCTTATGAAAACGCCAAAAAAGACGCCGAAAATTTTCCTGCCGAACCAGTTCCGATTCATTTGCGCAATGCTCCAACAAAATTTATGAAAAATTTGGGATACGGAAAGGATTACAAATATACTCCGGATTTTGAAAATCCCGAGGATGCCGAGCAGCAATATTTTCCGGACAAATTGAAAAAAAGAAAATATTTGTGACGGCACATTGATTATTATTTGATATGATTTTGAAAAAAGATTTTTATAATAAGTCGGCTTTAATGGTGGCGCGTGAGTTGCTTGGTTGTTTTTTGGTGCGGAATATTGATGATAAAATTTTAAAAAGCAAAATTGTGGAAACAGAAGCATATGAGGGACCGGATGATTTGGCAAGCCATGCCAGTCGCGGTCGGACGCCAAGAAACGAAGTGATGTTTGGCGAACCGGGAATTTGTTATGTATATTTTACTTACGGAATGCATCATATGCTTAATATTGTGACCGGAAAAAAAGATTATCCGGCGGCGGTGCTGATTCGCGCGGTCGAGCCGTTTTTTGCAATTGAAAACAAAACTTCGGCGAGGCAAAGAAAAACCAATGGTCCGGCGAAGTTGACCAAATTTTTGCAAATTGACAGGAGTTTTAATAAAGCACCTGTTTATGTGAAAAAATATGGGCTTTGGATTGAAAACGGAGAAAAAATAAAAAAGAGTGAGATAATTTGCGCCAAGCGAATCGGGATTGATTATGCCGGAAAGTACAAAGACAAATCTTGGCGGTTTTATATTAAAGATAATAATTTCGTTTCAAGAAAAGGATAATTTTTTCGCTGGATGTTTTTTGGCGGTAAAATATGATATAATTTGTTTAGTTTGGTGAAAATAATAAAAAGAAAATATAAACAATATGAATTTGAGAAAAGTACAGGACGCTGATTTAAATGAAAAAAAAGTTTTGGTGCGGGTGGATTTTAATGTGTCTTTGGATGAAAGTGGGAATGTGAAAGAAGAATTCAAAATTGCGGCTGCCAAAGAAACCGTGGAATATATTTTGTCCCAAGGAGGAAAAGTTGCTTTGGTTTCTCATTTCGGCAGACCTGGCGGGCAGGCGAAAGAAGAATTCTCTCTAGAACAACTCGTCAATGATGCTGAAAGGATACTCGGAGTGAAAATAAAATTTGTCAGTGATTGTCTGGATGAAAATATCGCTAGAGAATTGGAAGATTTGCAAGATGATGAAATTTTACTTTTGGAGAATGTGCGGTTTTATGCGGAAGAAGAATCCAATAATTCGGAATTTTCCAAAAAGATGGCAACCCCGTTTGATGTTTTTGTTAGTGAAGCTTTTTCCGTATGTCATCGCGATCAATCTTCTGTTTCGGGAGTAGCGAAAGTTTTACCAAGTTTTGCCGGGTTGTGGTTACAAAAGGAAGTGAAAAATTTGGAAAAATTGAGAAATAATCCGGAGTATCCTGCCGTAGCAATTATTGGAGGAGCAAAAATCGAAACCAAGTTGCCGCTCATTCGGAAATTTGAAGAAAATTATGATCATATTTTGGTGGGCGGGAAAATTGCCAACGAGGCAATTGACCAAAAAATTGAATTTGGCGAAAAAGTGATTTTGCCGGTTGATTTTGCTCAAGACCGCTTTGATATCGGAAGCGAAACGATTGAAAATTTTGAAAAAATAATATCCGGGGCCAGGACGATTGTGTGGAACGGGCCGATGGGAAAATTTGAAGAAAAACCATATAACACCGGAACCAAGAAAATTTTGCAAGCTATAATTGAAAGTGAAGCTTTTTCAGTGATGGGCGGAGGAGAATCGGTGCAGATTTTGGAAGAAAACGGAGCGATGGACAAAATCTCTTTTGTTTCCACTGGAGGCGGAGCGATGTTGGATTTTTTGAGCAGCCAGTCAATGCCAGGGTTAGATGTATTAAATGATTAAAAATTTATAAATAAAAAAAACATAGTATAAAAAATATGATAAAAATAAAAAAAGTAGTTGCGCGGGAAATTTTGGATTCGAGGGGAAATCCGACAGTGGAAGTTGAATTGGAATTGGAAAATGGAATAAAGTCGGTGGCGGCAGTGCCAAGTGGAGCGTCGACCGGATCACACGAGGCATTGGAACTTCGCGATGGCGACAAGAAAAGATATGGAGGAAAAGGAGTTCTCAAAGCGGTGGAAAATGTGAACAATGAAATTGCCAAAGCGGCGGTTGGAATGGAAGTTGGCGAGCAGGAAAAAATCGATCGTAAAATAATTGAATTGGATGGGACGGAAAATAAATCTCGTCTTGGAGCTAATGCAATCTTGGGAGTTTCTTTGGCAGTTTGTCGGGCAGCGGCGATGGACAAAAAAAAAGAGTTGTATGAATATATTTCCGATACCTTTAACTTTTCCAAAGAAAAAAAGATGCCTTTTCCAATGTTTAATATCCTCAATGGAGGTCAGCATAGTGATTCCGGTCTTTGTGTTCAGGAATTCAAACTGGTTCCTGATGGAATTGAAAAATACTGCGAACAGCTTCGAGCAGGGAGTGAGATTTTTTACGCTCTTAAAAAAAGTTTGACGGAAAAAAAATACAGCACCGGAGTGGGGGATGAAGGAGGGTTTGCTCCTCGTTTGAAAAGCAATTCACAGGCGTTGGAAATAATAAACACAGCGATTAAAACGGCAGGATACGAACCGGGAAAGCAAGCGAACATCGGTTTGGATGTGGCGGCTAATTCTTTTTTTGATGAAAAAAGCGGAAAATATTTATTACAGCCGGAAGGAAAAACTCTCGGTAAAGAGGAACTTTTGGATTTGTATAAAGATTGGATTGAAAAATATAATATTATTTCCATCGAGGATGGACTGGGTGAGGAAGATTGGAAAGGTTGGGCGATGATGAATGAGAAGTTGGGAAAGAAAATAATGCTGATCGGAGATGATTTACTGGTGACTAATGTGAAAAGATTGCAGACGGCGATTACCGAAAAAGCTTGCAATAGTGTTCTTATTAAAGTAAACCAAATCGGAACGCTCACGGAAACTATTGAGTGCATCAAGCTTGCTAAAGCTAATGGAATGAAAACGGTTATTTCTCATCGGAGCGGAGAAACGACAGATGATTTTATTGCCGATTTGGCAGTGGGAGCGGATGCAGACTACATAAAAACCGGTTCACTTTCAAGAGGTGAAAGAATTTGCAAATATAACCGGTTGCTGAAAATTAGCGAAGACCTAAAAATTTAAAACAAAAAAATGAGTCAAAACGCTATTAATTACATTCAGGCTAATAAGGATAAGTTTTCAAAAGAAGTTTTGAAAAAAGAGTTGCAAAAGGCGGGATATACAGAAGATGATATCGCGCAAAGTTTGGTAGCGGTTTACGGAGGCGATATTACCGGGGATAAAACACGGGGAGCGAGAAATGACTTTTGGAATTTCAAAAATAAAAGAGAATATACCGCTTCCGGAGAAAAAAACAAAGACTTTTTTTTCGGACTCATTTCTCCTTTTGTTTTAGGATTCATTCCCTTGGTGAATTTCATCGCTTTTCCTTTGGAGATATTTGCAATAATTTATCTTTTTAATAGACGCAGGTATATTTCCTATGGAATTATGTCTAGTTTTGCACTTGGTCTGGTTTTTGTCGTGATAATTGTTGTATTAATTATTTTCGGACGCTATTTTCAATAAATAATAATTTTTATCTTTTAAAACAAAAAAATGGAGAATTCAAACGGGGAAAAGGAGATTTATGAAAAAATATTAACTAAATTGGATGAAATTGGCAGTGTGGTTGAGAAACAAGATCAAAGGATCTCTCTTCTGGAATCGCGACTTAATGCCGGAAGTAATTTTGTCGATGTTGCCCAGGAAAAAGAGAGTGCTTCTTTTGCGCCGACCCCGCCTTCTCCGACTGAAGAAGTGTCGCAACCTATTAAGCAAGTATCAGCGGAATCAAGTGATGAGCGAATAACTCTCCAGGAAGAGTCCGCTTCCAAAGAGGAAAGTGATTTAGAGGGAAATATTGGAGGAAAATGGTTTGCTAGAATCGGCATCACTGCTTTGGTTTTGGGGGTTTCTTTTCTCCTTAAATATGCTTTTGATAATAATTGGATTGGAGAAACAGGGAGAGTTTTAATGGGAATTATGATCGGAATGTCTTTGCTGGTCGCGGGAGAAAAATATATTCGAAAATATTTTTCTTACGGTCAAATAATAACCGGGGGCGGAATTGCGATTTTATACCTTTCTGTTTTTGCAGCCTTTGATTTTTATAGCTTGCTTGGTCCGATTGCATCCTTTTTCGGAATGATTTTGGTTACTGCCGTGGGCATTGTTCTTAGTCTCAGATACAATGCTATTTCCCTGATGACTGTTGCTATTTTGGGCGGTTTTTCTACTCCGCTCTTGATTTCAACGGGTCAGAATAATCAATTCTCATTGTTTTTTTATATTTTTATTTTGGATGTGGCGATTTTGGTGATTTCATTTTTTCGAAAATGGAGAGCGCTTAATTTTATCGGTTTTGCCGGAACCGGAATTCTTTTCTTTGTTTGGGGTGCGAGTTTTTACACGCAAGCTCAATTGGGAAGTACGATGTTTTTCCTGACTTTGTTTTTTTTCATCTACACAATATCCTCATTGATTTACAATATCGTACGGCAGGAAAAATCGGAGGCAGTTGAACAGATTTTATTACTTCTATCGGGAACAACTTATTTTATCGCCAGTTATAGTCTGATGAATGGACAGCATCATTCATTTATGGGATTTTTTGCTTTGATTTTGGGAATATATTACTTCTCGTGGGCTTATTTGGTGAAATATTTAACTCCGGAAGATGATAAACTATATGGATTTCTGGCTTTTCTCACGATAGGTTTTGCTACATTGGTAATTCCTATCCAGTTTCAGGGAGTGGCAATAACCAGCGGATGGTTGATTGAGGCTATTTTATTATTCCTGATTGCAGTCAAAAATAAGGAGCAGGTGATTATTAAATCTTTCGGCTTGTTGATTTTCGGACTGGCAATTTTCAGAATTTTTATGATAGATGTGTTTTATTCTTCACATTCTGTTTTGGCAAATAAATTTTTCTTTACCGCTCTTTTTGCAATCGTGATTTCTTACGCGGCAGCATTTTTGTTTTCTGTAATCTCAAGTGATGAGGAAAAGGAAAAACCTGAAAGTTTCTTGGCAGCGAAGCAGATTGCAATCCTGATGTTTATTGTGGCTAATTTTTTGACTATTTTCACCGGCAGTCGCGAGATAAATAATTATTATCAGAATAAAATAGATCAAGTGCGGGAAGAATCTCGGGTTGCCATTGAAAATGATCGTGTTCAGGGCAATGCGTTAAATTCTGCCAGCACTGTCGCTATCGCAAAATATGATCACACTAAGATCAAGGGTCTGCAAAGCAGGAATAGTGTAATTTTGTCGATTTTCTGGCTTTTGTATGGAATAATTTTAGTAGCAGTCGGTATGACGCGAGGACGCAAGGGAGTAAGAGTAGGCGGATTAATTTTGTTATTCCTGGCTATTTTAAAACTTTTCTTTGTAGATTTGTGGAGTTTGGGGACTTTGTATCGAATAATCTCTTCAATGACGCTCGGTGTAATTCTCTTGGGAATTTCATTTGCTTACAACCGATACAAGGATAAGATAAAAGAAATAATTTAACGTAGCGCAGGATTCACTCGTCTGGTGGTTTGAAAGGCGCACGGGTTTTGCAACAACAAATAATAATTATGAAAAAAATATTAATCACAGGAATGTTTCTCTCTATTTTTCCATTAGTAGCACACGGAGCGTTTAATATTTCCGAATGGACATATTACAAGGACGTGGAATTTAGCGATACAGAAAATGGCTTGATTAAAGTGGGATTTGATGACGAAATATTTTCTCAGTCTAATGAAAATTTTAGCGATATTCGGATTATGGAAAATGCAAACAGGGAAGTTCCATTCAAGCTTTTTTCGGGAAATTCCGGAATAACTGATGAAACTTATTCTGTTAAAATGATTGATAATTCATATGTTGCCGATCAATATTCTTCAGTTATTTTGGATCTGGGTGTTGATGGAAAACTAACTAACGGTCTGATTTTAACTACAGATTCTCAAAATTATCAAAGAAGCGTGATTGTCTATGGAAGCAGTGATATGAAAAATTGGAATGTTATCAAAGACAATGCCTATATTTATGATTATACGGATGTGAAAGGCAACTTTAAGGCTTCCAATAACACAATTCAATTTTCGGAAGAAGTAAGTTTTCGTTATTTGAAGGTGGAAATTGCCGGTCAAGGAGAGAGTCCGGTTAGGGCGACTTCCGCTCGGGCAAAGCATTCCGTCAAACAAAAAATGCAAGAATTAAAAAGGAAAGTAAGCTTTAGCGTTCAAGACAATAGTCAGCGAAAATCAACAGAAATTATTGCCGATTTGGGAGTGTCCGGTATTCCGGTTAACCGTTTGGACTTGAGAGCGGAAGGTTCTAATTTTAACCGCGGAGTTATAATTTATTCCGGAAATAATTTGGATAATTTAAAAAAGGTTGCGCAAGACTATATATTTAATTATGAGACTGCAAAATTTTCCGGAGAAAATTCAGAATTGAATTTCCCGGAAATTACTGATCGATATATAAAGTTGGAGGTTTTGAATAAAGATAATGAATCTTTGAATTTTATAAGTATTACCGCTTATTCGGTTTATCGGGAGGTAATTTTTCAAGCCAGTGGAAGTGAGAAATATCGGATATATTATGGAAACAAGGAAGCTGAATATCCGCAATATGATATTGAAAAATATTTTCAATATCTGGATGTTGAAAATGCGAAATTAATTGGATTGTCGGCGCAAAAAGAAAATCAAAGTTTTATTCCAAAGGAAGTTCCAAAAAAACCAATTTCGGAAAGGATTCCATATTTACTGTCATCAATTCTGATTTTATCTTCATTAGCACTCCTGTTTATTGTTTATAGATTTTTGAGAAAGTAATGAAAATAAGCTAAATCGTTTGACAAAATGGGGAGGGATTGATAATGTGTGGCAAGGTTAGCATAGTGATAGCTCATGATCGTTCATTCAAAATCGAAAGGAGGTGATAAAAAATGTTGCTTATCCCGAAAGACGAGCACTATCGCAAAGTGCTTGGCAACCTTGAGTCAAAGGTTGCTATGAACCTCAAGTGCGGTGCTTGTGCATCCTGCACTGGCGGAGGCGGAGGTCAGGCATGCAAATGCACTGGCGTTGGTAGAGTAATCAAGAAACCGTAAGAAACCGAGGGGGATGCGATCGATTCGTATTCCCCTCAACTTATATAAAGGGAGGATTGAAATGAAGGATGCGCTGAGGTTTTCTAATTTCGTGCACTTTTTCGAAAGAGGTGGCATTACGGCAATTTTTCATGCCTTATCGCGGGAAGTTATCTTCGTGAATAACGCTGATCTTACAAACATCCGTAATCGTTTATCTCACGTATCTTTTTCGGATATCAACGATGAAACGATGGACTACTTGATTCAGAAGAAGCTTGTGGTGTCCAGCGATGCTGATGAAAAAGAAGATCTGGAAGTACTTCAGAAATCAATCCTTCAGCATCCGTGTATCGACACACTGTATTTACTTTTGACGAATAGCTGTAATTTCGCTTGTACCTATTGTTTTTTCGAAGGATCTTACAGTGGTCCGAAAGAAAAGATAATGAACATGACGAAAAAGATGGCTATCTCCGCAGTGAGGCAGTTCGCAGGTTTTTTCAAAAAGGCCTGTGGGTATAGCGACTTTTATCCGTATGAATCGAGCGTCGTTTTTTACGGAGGAGAGCCTCTTATTAACGTCGACATATTTTTTGCCACTGTTGAGGAAGTGGAAACTCTCAAGGAGTCAGGCGTGTTGCCAAAAAACCTGGCGATGAATATCAATACCAATGGATCCTTGATAACTCGAGAAATTGCCACTTTCTGCGCAAAGCATAATATCGAGGTGGATGTTTCTCTGGATGGATATCGGTCTGTGCATGACGCTTGTCGCGTGTGGCGAGGCGGGAATAATAGAGGAACTTTTGATGATGTTATGCGAGGAGTAGCAATTCTCAAGGAGGTCGGGGCAAAAACGTGCATTTCTTGCACGGTTAGTGAAAAAAATGTCGAAGAACTTCCGGCCATTTTCAATTGGTTTCTGGATGGTGCGGGAGTGTGTAATGTTGGGTTTAATCCCTTGCTCAATAGTCACCAGTACAAAATCAACGATCCAAGTTATTCCAGTAAGGTAGCACAGGCGATGATTGAGTGCTTTAAGATCGCGCGAGAAAGAGGAATCTATGAAGCGCGAATGATGCGCAAAGTGAGGGCGTTCGTTGATGGAACAATCTACGACCGTGACTGTTGCGGATGCGGAAAGCAGGTCGTGATTCTCCCGAATGGGAGGATTGGTGTGTGTCATGCATATAGTGGCACAGGGGAGTTCTTCGTCAATCCGGACTCCGATTTTGATCCATTCGAGCATCCGTTCTGGAAAGAGTGGAGTAGACGATCTCCTCTCAACATGCCTAAGTGTTACGACTGCAAAGCGTTGACGATTTGCGGAGGCGGTTGTCCTCACAATGCTGATCTGAATAATGGTAGTATCTGGGAGATCGATGAGGGATTCTGCGTTCACGCAAAGGATACATTAACCTGGTTGATCTGGGATCTGTACGACCAGGCAAAGTGAGTTTCAAGGGGGGGGTGATCAAATTCATTTGATTACTCCTCATTTTTTTTGTATACTTACATCATGATTAAATTAAATTTCGATTACAATATTAAAAAAGATGCATGGAGCTGGGTGCTTATTGCGAAAGACAAGAATATGTGGGGCTTGAGCTGGCGTGATCAGATTGCCCAAATCCCCGATGAGCTTTTGGAAAAAATTGAAAAAGTTAGTTTTTTTCGTGCTCAAAAAATAGTCGAGGATTACATTGAAAAAGATTCAAAAAAAGAATATAAAAATAAAGTTATGAAGGCTGAGATGCAAGCCTTGGAAAAATCATGGCGGGTAGTCGAAAAAAAATATTTTAAAATACTTTCGGTTATCACGGAGCAACCTGTTTTTACCGAAAAATTTAGTTGCTATTTTACTACTGGACTGGTGTGTCCGTATAATGAAAAAGAAAATTGGTTCATGGTTTCAATGTGGCATAGCACCCCTTTTTCAATTACGACGATTTGTCATGAATTAATGCATTTACAATTTCTAACGTATTACAAGAATTACTTAAAAAAGAATGGGCTGAAGAATAATCAAATTGAGAATCTAAAAGAGGCACTAACTTTTTTATTGAACGAGCCGGAATTCGAGGATATTATTTTGTCTCAAGATGATGGTTATCCCGAACATCAAGAATTGCGAAAAAAGCTGAGAAATATTTGGTCAAAAAATAGAAACTTTCAAAATTTAATTGATGAAGCAATCGGCATTATTAAGCAGTGATATTTATAGGGTCGCTTTGATTTATGGTAAAGAGTTTTAAATTTCGGCATTTCTTCTAAGGGCGGGCAGGCAAAAAACTAATTATAGCCACCCTTAAACATCCCAATTATTTGATAACTGGGATGTTTTTTGTTTAACAATGAGCATATAGATATTTTGTGGTATAATTACTTTATGATGAATTTTTTGAAAAAAATAATTGGCGGGAAAAAGGCTCCGACAGTTTTGATTATTTTGGATGGGTGGGGGATTGCTCCGCCTTCCGAGGGTAATGCTATTTATTTGGCGAAAACTCCTTTTTTGGATGAAATTTTTAAAAAATATCCTTTTACGACATTGGAAGCGACAGGAAAAAATGTCGGACTGGATGATAATCAAATGAGTGGATCTGAGGCCGGACATATGAACATCGGCGCCGGCAGAGTTGTGGCGCAAGATTCTCATTTTATTAGTGAAAGTATTAAAAATAAATCTTTTTTTGAAAATCCTATTCTAATAGGCGCGGTGCGACATACAAAAATAAACAAAGGAAATTTTCACATTATGGGACTAATGAGTGATGTTGACAGTCCGCACAGCAATCCAGAGCATTTTCGTGCGTTGTTGCAATTGGCAAAAAGAAATGGAATAGAAGAAGTATATTGCCATTTGTTTACTGATGGTAGGGATTCATATCCCAAAAGCGCATTGGATCAATTGAAAAATTTTCAAGAGATCATCCGTCAGGAAGGAATTGGAAAAATAGCGACAATCTCTGGAAGATTTTATGCAATGGATCGGGCAAAGAATTGGAAGCGTCTGGCGCTTGCCTATGACGCAATTGTTTTTTCACTTGGTCAAAAAGCGAACAGTCCGGAAGAAGCGATTAGAAATGCGTATAAAAATAATTTGACGGATGAATATATTTTACCGACAGTTATTTTTGAAAATGAAAAACCAATAATTAAATTAAAGAAAAATGACAGTATTATTTTCTATAATTTACGTTCTGATCGGGCACGTCAATTTTCCAAGCTCTTTGTCGCAGTGAACAGAGATCGGGCGTTGGCTGATGATATGCCGATTATTGATCATTTGGAAAATTTGTATTTTGTCGCAATGACAGATTTTGGACCGGATTTGGATATTCATACGGCTTTTCCAGGAAGAACGCTTGAGGCGACTCTTCCGATGGTACTAAATGGAAAAAAACAAATGTATATTGCTGAGAGTGAAAAATATGCCCACATTACATATTTTTTCAATGGCGGCTATCCGGATCCCGTGGATGGCGAGGATTGGTTTATGGTTCCATCGCCGATTATTGATTCATATGTTGATTGTCCGCAAATGTCAGCAAAAAAAATTGCCGATAAGGTAGTGGTGGCTATAAAAAATAAGGCGTATGATTTTATCGCAATTAATTTTGCCAATGCGGATATGGTGGCGCATACGGGAGACATCAAAGCGACAATCAAAGCGGCAGAGTTTGTTGACAGGCAATTGGAAAATATCGTAGTTGAAATTTTGAAAGTGGACGGGAATATTGTGATAACAGCAGATCATGGAAACGCCGAAGTTATGGTTGACAAAATTGACAAAGAAAAAAGAAAACATACTTTTCATACAAAAAACGTCGTTCCTTTTGTGATTGTTGGTGAAAAATTTAAAAATAAAAAATTGAAAAAAGGCGGAGTGCTTGGAAATATCGCGCCGACAATTCTGGATATTATGCAAGTAAAAAAGCCCAAGGAAATGAATTTGAATTCGTTGATTGAGAATTAGATATCAAGTTGATAAATTCCATCCGGTATCGAGATGTATGCTTTTGTATCAGCATTGTTGACAGTAAAATTCTCCGTTAATTTTATTTTTTCCGAGTAATATTGTTTGGCGATCTCTCCTTTTTTTGTAAATTTTATCAAGCGCCCGTTTTCTTTATCAACAGAATAAATAAAATTATTCATTTGAGAGGTAAATATCAGATTGTTTTTTATCGGGGTTTTTGATTGTTCCAGATTAAACCCTGTCTTTTTCCCTTGAAAGAAGCTTAGGATTTTTTCTTCGGAAGATATGTATATATTTCCATCAATAGTCATATTATCAGATAATTGAATATCGAATGTCTCTTTGAGGCGGGATTCTTTTTCGCTAAACCCTCCTTCGGCTCGTGGATAAATATATACTTGGTCATTGGCGCTGTCGAGTAAATACAGATAAGTAAGATATGTTTCCATATCTGCGATTTGCGCACCTTCCGGAGCGGTAAAATTTGTTTGCTGGAATTTTCTTGAAATCGTATTAAAGCTGATTACTTTTTTTTGTTCGGTTAAAATTAAAATTAGATGCAAGTCCGGCATAAAAGTTGCTATTTCTGCTTTTGAGCCAAATTCCGGAAGATTAAAAGAAGCGGATTCTTGATTGTTTTCTGGTGTAAATTCAATTATTTTATCATCAAAAACGAAAAATAATCGGCCGTCCGATTCGACCGTTAATAGGTGGGATTTTTCTGAAAAAAATATTTTTTTTGTCAAATCAATTGGTTGGATGTTTTTTTCTTCACTTAATGCGAAAGATAATACGTTTGTTTCAATTTCTCGCGGAGTATCAGGAAGAGTCTGCGGGTTATTTCGGAAAAAGAGCGGTAGAATTATTATTATAAGGAGTATGAGTAGCGAATAAATCCTTTGCGAATAGGTCATTTTTCGGATAATTAATTTTATTTTTCCAAAATTTGGAATAGTAATTCTGACGTTTGATTTTATTTTTCGGAAAAGAGAGAAAAAAGTTTTTATTTTTACTGCGGATGTGTTTTTTTCCGGAAAATAATTTTGATGGGAGATGGGATTGGATTCCTTTTTTTCTTTCCATTGTGAGATTGTTCGCAAGATTATTTTTTTTAAAATTTGTGAATATTTTTCGTAGTTGAAAACCATTTTTTTTGTTGTTTGCAACGCCAATCTTCTGAAATCGTTTTTTAACCAATAGGAAAAATCAAGAAATTTTTCTCGTAAAAATTCTTTGAGTGGTTCAATTATTTCTTTTTTTACGGGAATTTCTATCGGATCTTCTTTTAGGTATATATGTTTGGTTTTCTCATCGGTATATTCAATTTTATTCTCATGGTTGTTTTCTTTTTCGACAGACTTACTTGTATCGTTTATTTTTCCGGAGGCGTTTTTTTTATTGTTTTTTTCTTCAAATATCTTACTGCTAAAAACATTTAGTTCTTTTTCATTTTCCTCGGCGACCATTTTTTGAGCAAAAGAAACGGATTCTTTTGCTTCTATGATTTTTCTGCGGATGTCTATTATTATAGTGCCGGCGATGTCAAGTTCGTTAATAAGCGCAGTTTTAATGAACTGAATGAATTTTTCTTGTGAAAATTGCAAAGCTCCTCTTTTGAGTTCATTTAAGGAAAAAATTTGGAAAATGTCGTCTGTTGTTATAATGATTTTATCTTTATCTTCAAGTCGTCCGCTAGAAACGTTTACAAAAGTTTTCATTGGATTGAGATAATCTGGTCCGGTACTATCTTTTTCTGCAAGTCCTTGACTTATCTCGGTTAAATTCCCGTTTCTCATTAGAAGTACTTTTCCGTTTCCTGAAACGCTAAAATGTAAATTGTTTTCTTCTATTGCGCATAGGGCACTATCAAGTTTTCCTAACCAGTTAACGTTTCCATGTTTGGCGATTTCAGCTAATGCTAAATTTATCTTGTTTAGCGCTGCTTCAAAACTTTCTATCGGACCTCTCTTGGTGTTGATGAAATATTCTTTCTTTGCTACTGAAGCGAGAAAGTTAACAATGTAAGCAGAATCTTCATTCTCATCCTTAATTTCAAAAAACCCCAAAAGTCTCCCTAGTGATTTATGGGTAATGTTTTCCGGGGCGTAGTCGAGCATTTCAATATAGGGTTTTAGTTCGTGATCGCTCACGACTAAGATATTGGAGACAATTTTTTCCATTTTTCGAATTTTCTTTTTTTTAGATTTTATTTTTTCCATAATGGTTTTTTATATTATAACAAAAAAACGCATTGTAAGAAAGGGGTTTACTTTTTGTATCATTGATATTATACTTGTTTTAGCTTAATATCAAGTTTAGTTTAATTTATTTTATATTGAGCTAATTTAGCGCAAGTAGGCTATGTGATGAGTATAATTTATAAAAAAATATGTCAGAAATATTGGAGAATTTGTTTGGTTCTAAGGCTAAAACGAGAATAATTAGATTTTTTTTACTTAATCCCGGGGAAGTTTTTTCGGTGGATGATATTACAAAAAGGAATCTTTTGAAAAGTAGTGAGGTTAGGCGTGAAATTAATAATCTCGTGAAAATAAAATTTTTAACCGAAAGGAATAAAAAAGGTAAAAAAAATTATTTTGCAAATATAAGTTTTCCATTTTATCCCGAATTGAAAAGCTTGATTTCTAAGGCTAATGTGTTTCCTCAATGTAAAAGCTTGAAAAAAATAGGCAGTGTTGGAAATGTAAAGATGGTTCTTATTAGCGGAGTTTTTTTGAATTATCCAAAAAGTAAGGCGGATATGATTTTGGCGGCGGATGATGTAAGCAAGAGTAAGTTGAAAAAGCTAATGGGAAGCTTAGAGGCGGAAATCGGAAAGGAGATTCGTTACGTTTTGGTTAGCAGTGAGGAATTAAAATATCGATTGGATATGCTGGATCGATTCTTACTCGATTTTCTTGAAGGTCCGCATGATGAGGTAATAAATAAGTTGCCAAAGTTGAAGCGTTTTGTTGAAAGGATTAAAAAATGAAAACAATTTGAGGGAATATTTTTTTTCCAAATTAAAGACATTTTTTTATGGGGATTTTTTCAAGAATCCGATCGTTTTTTTTCTTTTGGCTATAATTTTATTTTTGAATGCGGTAAGTTTCATTATCCTTTCAATTTTTATAAAAAAAACATCTTCTCTCGTAATTTTGCATTATAATGTGTATTTTGGCGTTGATTTGATTGGGGATTGGTGGCAAATATATATAATGCCAGTGATGGGAGTGTTTTTCGCGTTAATTAATATTTTTTTGGCGAAGTATTTTTATCAACAAGAAGAAAGAATTGGCGCTTATTGTCTGATGCTAGCATCTCTTTTTGTTGAAGTAGGAATTATTATTGCCAGTATTTCAATGATATTGATTAACTATTAAAATAATATATATAAATATGTTTGTTTTTCCAAATCCAAAAACTGAAATTCCAAACGAAAGAAGGGTGCAAAGAATATTGGAAGTAATTCCCGGAATTTTGACGTGGGCGACATTATTGGGTATGTTTTTGTTTTCTTTTTTGCTACCGGTCTGGGTGGCGGTTTTTGTAATTATTTTTGATATTTATTGGATTTATCGTACAATATACATATCGACATATTCCGTTGTCGCTTACCGAAAACTAAAAGAAGGGCAGGCAATAGATTGGTGGGAGCGATGTCAAAATATATCAAATCCGGATGCATATATAAAAATAATAAACGATAAAATAACCGTTCTAAAATACAGCTTGAAGGAAATCGGATGGATAGGAAAGGAAAAATTCGGACAAAGATTGAAAGTTAAGAAAGAGATAAGTCGATACGTCGGACACCTGAAAGAAGTTAGCGTCTTGCGAGAAAACAGGATTGAAATATGGGATTGGAGAAAAATAATACATGTGGTTTTGCTTCCAACAGCAGGAGAGCCAAGAGAAATTATTGAACCGGCTATCAAGGCGATTGCCGATACTAATTTTCCTAATCAGCAGATAATCATTCTTCTTGCTACTGAGGAAAGAGAGGATGAAAAACATCGATTGGAAAAAGTAGAGTATTTAAAAAATAAATTTGCAGGAGTTTTTCGTGATTTTTTAGTAACGACGCATGAAGTCAGGGATGACGAGATGAAATGCAAAGCTTCTAATGCAACTTATGCCGCAAAAAAATTAGTAAAATATCTGGATGAAAAAAATATAGATCATAAACAAGTTATTTTTTCCAATTTTGATTGTGATAGTGTTTGTCATAAGCAATATTTTGCCGCGCTTACTTATGCGTACATTACCGATCCGAAAAGATTACAACGATCATATCAGCCCTTGCCAATGTATCATAATAATTTGTGGGATACGAACGCTTTTGTGCGAGTGATTGTTACTAGTTCTTCTTTTTGGCATATGTATCAGAGTACGCGTAATGAAATGGTGACTTTTTCTTCTCATAGTGAACCTTTTGATACTTTGGTAAAAGTGGGTTTTTGGCCGGTAAATATGATTAGCGAAGACTCGATAATTTATTGGAAATGTTTTGCATATTTTAATGGGGATTACCAGGTATCCCCGATTTATCTTCCGATTTCGCTAGATGCTGTTTTGGCGGAAACATATTGGAAAACGATAAAAAATCAATATAAACAAAAAAGACGTTGGGCATATGGAATTGAAAATTTCCCAGTAATTATGCGTTCTATTTGGCCGAATAAAAAAATTCGATTGGGTAAGAAAATTAAAACTGCATTTGAAATATTAGAAGGGCATCATTCATGGGCGACTGCGCCTTTTATTCTGGCTATATTAGGATGGATGCCTCTCATTTTTGGAGGAACAAGTTTTAATGAAAAAGTTTTGGCACATAATTTGCCTTTTATTACGCGCTATTTGATGAATTTGGCAATGATGGGTCTTATAATATCAATGTCATTGAGTTTTGTTTTGATGCCGCCTCGCCCGAAAAAATACTCAAAGAGAAGATACATCAATATGATACTTCAATGGATATTAGTTCCAATCATAGCTCCTACTTTGGGAGCAATGCCTGCAATTGAATCGCAAACAAGGCTACTGATTAAAAAATATTTCGGTGAATTTTGGGTGACGGAAAAAATAAAAAAATAGATTTGATGTCTTATGGAATATGAATTATTTTTATTTTCGTTTTTGCGTACATTCTTGATTTCATCCGGATTGATATTGCTTTTTGTTTTTTTAACAGAGAAATTTTCTCTATTCCTTGGAAAGAAGCAAGCGCATCATACTCATACGGGGAGGATTTCGCGATTAGGAGGGGTGGCTATTATTATTTCTTTTGTTCTCGGAATTATTTTTGATTCAAATTTGGTTATTACTCTTCCAATGAAGGGAGTGATAATATCATCTATTGTTATTTTGATTTTTGGAGTTTTGGATGATTTCTTGGGTCTTAGTTGGAAGAAGCAACTTTTTTTTCAGATATGCGCTTCAATATTGATTTTTATTTTTGATGTGCATATTGAATATATCACCAACCCTTTTGGCGGTATCATTGAAATCGGTAGTGGAGATTTTTCGATTGCGAGTTTATTGCTCGGAATAATTTGGATGGTTGTAATTATGAATTCAATGAACTGGTTTGATGGAGTTGATGGTGTAAGTGGAGGAATAACACTTTTAGGGTCGATTGCGATAATTTTTGTGAGTCTTAAACCGGAAGTTAATCAGCCGCCGATGGCGATAATGGCATCTGTCTTGGCGGGATCAATCATGGGATTTTTGATTTTTAATTTCAGTCCGTCAAAAATAATAGCAGGGACAAGCGGGTCTATTTTTATGGGATTTATTCTTGCAGTAATGGCTATTTTTTCCGGAGCAAAAATTGCCACCACTCTGTTGGTAATGTCGCTTCCTTTGGCGGATTTCGGATGGGTGATTTGGAAAAGAATCAGGTTGGGAAAATCAATATTTTCTTCCGACAGACGCCATTTGCATCATCGCTTTCTTGAATTAGGTTGGTCGCAAAAGAAAATAGCGCTTTTCTTTTATGTAGTTACTGGGATTGTTGTGATTATTTCTTTTAATATTCGCTCATTTGGCAAAATCGTAGTTATTTTTTCGGTTTTTTTGCTTACTTTGATTATGATGCTTTTTTTTGATGCAGGAATATTGAAGAATAGAAATGAAATTATCAAAAAATAAAATAAAATTTATCAAATTTATTTTTTTCGGAATTATTTTTGTTGCGGGGTGTGTTCTTTTGGAAAATAAATTTTCTGAAAATTCGCGTCGACGAGAAGTAATTATGGGTGGCGAGGTGTTTATGGTGGAAGTAGTGCGTTCGAAAAATGAAAAAGAAAAAGGGCTTTCCGGAAGAGAGGAATTATGTTTAAATTGCGGAATGCTTTTTGAATTTTCCAAACCCGGAAAATACGGATTTTGGATGAAGGATATGAATTTTCCACTTGATTTTGTTTGGATTTTGGATAATAGGATTGTATATGTGAATAAAAATATCGCTAAAAATTTTTCTGAAGTTATTTTTCCTCCAAATAACATTGATAGTGTTTTAGAAATTCCGGCAGGATTATTGGATAAATACAAAATAAAAGTGGGTGATGAGATCTCAATGATCTATGAATAAAAACACAAAAACCCCGCTGTTGCGGGGTTTTTGTGTTTTTATTAAAGGAACATTTTGAATTTATTTCATTTCAGTTTGGATCAAGATAATGAAGTCAGTTTGGATCAAGATAATGAAGGTACCAAAGCTGAGTATTTTTGCAGATTTTTCAATTGATTATCGTTGAGTTTTTTGGATTGCTCGATTGCTTGCTTGATGAGATCTTTGGAGAATTCGGCCGATGATCCAACGAATACCCTTCCTTTATAATCGACATTTTTTCTTAAATAATCCTCGATATAAATTTTGTGTTCCGTTGTGAGCTGAGAATCAGGATTTTTTTCCAGATAATTAGCCAAAGCTCTTCTTGCTAAATGAGTGAGTCCTTCTCCTTTTTGCGCGGTTTGGATGAATGATCCATCAGTTTCCTTGCTTGTTTCGCTCGGGGATGTTTTTTCTTGTTTCGCTGCTTCGTTTTCTTCGCCACTATCTTTTACTGGTTCAGTTTTTGTTTCATCAATTACGACAGTATCTTCTTCAATGACGTCATTGTCGTTTTCGTTGTCGATATTCTCCAATTCTTCGTCAAAAGATAATTGATCTTCTTCCGGGGCGATCGATTCGTTGTCGATTTGCGATCTTTTTGCATAAGAATAAATTCCTCCGGCGATTATTATTACAATCGCAATACTAATGATGATGCGCAAATTTTCTTGTAGCCATGATTTTAATTCGGATTGTTTTTCTGAAAATTCATCTTCTTGGTTTTGATTTTCTTCCATATTGTTCACCTTCCTCTCTAGAGTATCTCTTTTAAGTAGAGATGTTTAATTGTTAAGGTTCAGCTTTCGTTGAAGCTGGCCCGAATTTTGCGGGTGTAACTTTTCGACCAACTTTGTCTTTTAATTTTAACTTTACATAGCCAGATAGTCAACACTGGACAAATACATATTTTTGTGCCATTTTAAAATATGCGTGGATTTTATTTTTTTTAAAATTGGTCATCATAATTTTTAATAAAAAATTATTTTTTATTAAAGTAAGATAAAAAATGTTATTGAAAAATATTTTACAAAAAATTTACAAAAAACACTTGCATAAAAATATATATGTTCTATAATTATGATAGATAAAAATATAAATTATTTTATAAAAAAATATTTTTAATACGGCGCAAAAATAAAAATTAAAATTTGAGAGATTAAGATAAAAATAAAAATTAAAATTAAAAGTTTCAATGGCAAAAATGCCGGAAGAAATTTTTTAAAGAAAAGGAGGTGGAACAACATGGCAGCAAAAAAGAAAGCAGCAAAAAAGAAAGTAGCAAAAAAGGCAACAAAAAAGAAGGCAGTTAAAAAAGTAGCGAAAAAGAAGGCTACAAAAAAAGTAGCGAAAAAGAAGGCTACAAAAAAAAGAAAGAAATAACTTTTAAAAAAGTCATTTAGTTCTTCAAGCAAAAACCCGCTAAAATAGCGGGTTTTTGCGTGAAGATAGAATATTGATTTTACATATTCGCCACAATCCGCAGAGGTCCTTGTGGAATTTTATTTCCGCTTTCGGGAAATATTTCGGAATTATTTTTTTCAGTAAGGGTTTTTGTTCCGGACTGAATTCTAGGATAATCGATAGCTTACAATTTGCAGCCGGAAATTTTTTTAATTGCTTGAATAATTTTTCATAATGCGCAAGTCCAGCGTGTGCGCTAACAAGCGCCGATTTCGGTTCAAAGTTTTTCACGTCAGGAGAAGTGGAATTATATATTTCTTTTGAGAGGTAGGGGAGGTTCGCCAGAATTATCATTCTGGAATTTCCAATTTCCAATTTCCAATTTCCAATAAGCGGAGCAAGGAGATTGCCGCGGAGGAATTTTATTTTTTTTTCGACTCCGTGTGCTGTTGCGTTTTGTTTTGCAATTTTTAATGCTTCACTGGAAATATCGGTTGCATAGAATTTTACATCGTTCATTGCTCTTTGCTTATTGTTTTTTGCAATTGAGATTATGATGCATCCGCTTCCAGTGCCCACATCGATAATTATTGATTTTTGACTTTTATTTTTTATTTCTTGAATCGCGAGTTCAACAAGTTGTTCTGTTTCCGGACGGGGAATGAGCGTGTTTTTGTTTATTTTAAAATCTAGTCCGAAAAATTCTTTGTGTCCAATAATATATGCCAATGGCTCATTATTCAATCTTTGTTTTGCATAGTTTTCAATTCTCAATTCTTGATCTCGTGTTAGTGCATACTTTGGGTGCGCTAAAACAAATTCCCGCGGTTTTTCCAGAGTATGCGCAATCAAAAGCTCAAGATCCAAAGAATCAATTTTTTGAAAATATTTTTTTTGTGAATCAGAGATTGTTTTTATTTCCATAGTTATTTTTGAAAATTCATAATTCAATAGTAATGTAATTTTTTTCTGCAGACCTTTTTGTCTAGTTGGTATCTTATTGTTTTAATGTTAGGATATATTTATAGCCCGACTATGATTATGTTAAAATCATATCATAATTTGGAATTCAAACCAATAAAATGTATTTTTTTATTCATTATTATGCGAAATGAAAATATAACTTTAGATGAGGGTGATGGCGGATATAAATCAGGGGAGTTGATTTCCGAAATTCGGAAGATCCTTGATTTTTCCAGTAAGAATAAAAAATGGAATAATTGTGAAGATGACGCAGCGGTTTTTAAATTGAAAGGTAATAAAAAATTAGTTTTTACAACAGATGCGTATATTGTTGATCCGATATTTTTTCCGGGTGGAGATATTGGTAAAATTGCAATGAGCGGAACGATCAATGATTTATCGGTAATGGGTGCCAATCCAATTGGAATTTCACTCAGTATCGTGGTTGAAGAAGGTTTTCCAAAAAGTGATTTGCAAAAAATAGTCCAATCAATCGCAGAGGTTTCCAAAAAATCGGGCGTACCGGTAGTAACGGGCGACACAAAAGTGAGCGAAAAAGGAAAAATTGACAAAATTGAGATTACCACTGCCGGAGTTGGATTGGCGGATAATATAATTTCCAACAATGGAATTAAAAATGGAGACTATATTATTTCTTCCGGTGATTTGGGAGAGCATACAGTAGCACTTTTAGCAAAAAGATTCAACTATAAAACTAAAATAAAAAGTGATAGCAAGCCTTTTAATAAGGAGATTGAAAAAGTCGGAAAATATTTGAATGCTTGTAAAGATCCAACGCGCGGAGGGTTGGCGGCGAATTTGGTTGAGATGGCGGAAAAATCAGGAGTGAAAGTTGTTTTGGAAGAAAAAAGCTTGCCGTATAAGAAGGAGGTTATGGCGATAACAAATCTCTTAGGATTGGACGTTTTTTCTTTGGCGAGTGAAGGAAGATTTATTGCCAGCGTTTCTCCAAAAAATATTAAAAAAGTTTTGAAGATTTTGCAAAGATTTAATTTGGAGGCAAAGGTTATCGGGAGGGTGGAAAAGGGAAAAACGGGAACTAAAAAGGGGAATGAAAGGGGTGTATATTTAAAAACTAATTTAGGAAGTTTGCGTCCGATTGAAATGCCAAAAGGAAAATTAATCCCGCGAATTTGTTGATTTATCTTTTTGTATGACTTTCTGTTTTTGAAAAATTGTTCAGTTGTATTTTTTATTTGCCAAAACGCTTATTAAGGGTTAAAATTACAATAGAAAAAACAAAAAATAAAAATGTACGATATTATTATTAAAAACGGAGTTATCATCGATGGAACGGGAGATCCGATGAAAAAGGCGGATATCGGAATAAAAGAAGGTTTTATACAAAAGATAGGAAACCTTCAGAATGAAAAAGCTGACAAAACTATTGATGCGAGGGGACAGTACGTTGTTCCCGGTTTTGTCGATGTCAATAATCATTCTGATACTTATTGGAGAATTTTTATCAATCCTCAATTAGAAAGCTTGATTTATCAAGGAATTACGACTATTATTGGCGGAAATTGCGGATCTTCGTTGGCGCCTTTGGTTGATCGAGAGATTATTCGTTCTATTCAAAAATGGGTAAATGTCGATAAGATAAATTTCAATTGGCTCGGTATGGAAGATTTTTTTAAAGAAGTTGAGACGCTGAAATTATCGGTAAACTTTTCTACTTTAGTGGGGCATGGAACTTTGCGTCGTGGAGTTATTCAGGATCAGGTTCGGGAGATGACAGAGGAAGAATTTGATAAAATGAAAAAAATGCTCAAATCAGCGATGAAAGAAGGTGCTTTGGGATTTTCTACTGGTTTGGTATATACGCATGCTAAGCAAGCAAAGATGGAAGAAATAGTGGAATTGGCAAAAATTGTAAAAAAATATGACGGAGTATATGCCACGCATATCCGAGGGGAAGGAAAAGATCTTATTGAATCAATCGAAGAAGCTATTGAAGTTTCTCAGAAAACCGGAGTGAAAATGCAAATATCCCACTTAAAGGTAATGGGGGAGGAAAATTGGCATTTAATGGCGGAAGCGATCAATTTAGTGGAAACTGCCAGAGGAAATGGAATTGATGTTAATTTTGATGTATATCCATATACCGCTACCGGTTCGGTATTATATATTTTTCTTCCTGATTGGGTTTCTGAGGGAGGAAGAAAGATGATGCTTTATCGTTTGAAAGATCCCACGACAAGAAGACAGGTGATTGCGGAAATGCGAAGTAATAAATTTGATTTTTCCAAAATAACAATCTCCATTTCTCCTCTTAATAAGACACTTACGAGAAAAAAAATCACCGATATTGCTATTTCACAGGGAAAATCCGTTGAAGAAACCATCGTTGATATTTTGATTGCCAGCGAGGGTCAGGTAGTAACTATAACAGAGGCACTTAGTGAAAAAAATATTGTCAAAGCTATCCAACATCCTTTTTCTATCATTTCTTCTAATGGTAGTGGATATTCCGTTGATTATAAAAAAACTGGCGAATTGGTTCATCCGAGAAACTTCGGATCATTTCCTCGCGTGTTTTTCAAGTATGTGCGCGGGGAAAGAATATTAAGTTGGGAAGAAGCAGTACATAAAATGAGCGGTAAGCCGGCAGCAAAATTCGGATTGAAAAAAAGAGGAACGCTGGAAGTGGAAAACTTTGCTGATGTAGTTGTTTTTGATCCGGAAAAAATCGAGGATTTAGCGACTACTGAGAACCCGTATCGTTATTGTGTTGGAATTACAAATGTAATTGTTAATGGAAAAATTGTTATGGATCAGGGGCGTCTTACAGGTGTGCGAGCAGGAGAAGTAATCCGATCAAAAAATATCAAAAAATACTTTGACTTTTTCTAACGTCTTTGGCACAATGAACTGAGGGAAAATTAGTAGGAATAAACGATTATTATGGATGTTTCATATTTTAAAGGAAAAAAAATAACCGTCCTGGGATTAGGGCTTTTGGGCGGAGGTTTGGGTGTGGTTAAATTTCTTGCAAAACACGGTGCTCACGTTATCGTTACGGACATGAAATCAAAAGAGCAGCTAGCTCCTTCTCTGGCTAAATTGGAAGGAATAAAAAATATCAAATATATACTTGGTCATCATCGGCAAGAGGATTTTTTGAAGGTTGATATGGTGATTATAAATCCGGCTGTGAGTTGGACGAATAAATATATAAAATTGGCAATGGAAAAAAAGATTCCGGTAGAAATGGATTCTAGTTTATTTTTTCAATTGTGCAAGAATCCGATTATTGGGATTACTGGAACGAAAGGAAAAACCACCATCTCTACGATGGTTTTTGATTTGTTAAAATTGGTGGGAAAAAATCCAATTAAGGTTGGAATCGGAAATGCTTCAGTTTTGGATAAATTGGAAGAATTAAAAAAGAATAGCGTGGTAGTTTTTGAACTTTCCAGTTGGCGGCTCAGTGCTTTGGGAAGAATTGGAAAAAGTCCACAAATTGCAGTATTAAAAAACATCCTTCCTGATCACTTAAATTATTATAAGTCGATGCAGGAATACGTTGATGATAAAAAGAATATTTTTGCCAATCAGAAATCGAAAGATTGGCTGATTGTTAATGATGATGATGAAAAAGTGCAAGAAATAATTCAAGATGCGAAAGCGAGAATTTTTTCTTTTTCGGAAAAACCGATTAGAAAAAATTATTCCGTTTTTTTGGATGGTGATAATATGTATTTGAACGATGGAATCGATATTAAAAAGTTGGCAGTATTGGATGATATAAAAATTATCGGAAGACATAGTATTGTTAATGTGATGGCGGCTATCGGAGCTGTTTATGCTTTTGGAATTAAGGTGCCTCAAATAAAGGAGGCAATTTTGAAATTAAAAGGAATTCCTCATCGTTTGGAGTTTGTTAGAGAGCTTCGTGGTGTCAGGTACTATAATGATACGGCGGCAACCATCCCTCAAGCGGCAATTTCCGCTATCAATTCTTTTGAAGGAAGAGAAGTGATATTGATTGCGGGTGGGGCGGATAAAAATTTGGATTTTTCCGAACTTGCGAAAGAAATAGTAGAGTACTCAAAAGGAATAATATTCTTAGCAGGAGATGCGACAGATAAATTGATTTTAGAAATAAGAAAAAATCTTCCCGAAGAAGATAGAAATAATAAATTTATTATAGTTGATTCTATGGATAAGGCAGTTGAATTTGCTTCTCGTAGCGCCCAGAAAGATGATATCGTTTTACTTTCTCCGGGGGCGGCAAGTTTTGGTTTGTTCGCAAATGAATTTGAGCGGGGAGACAGATTTCGAAAGGCGGTTAATGATTTAAAAGACAGATAAATTATTATGCGATATGATTTGGCGATTATCGGGGCCGGTCCGGCAGGTCTTTCCGCGTCGGTGTATGCGTCTCGTTATGGAATAAAGAACATTATTATTGGAGGTATTTCCGGTGGTCTGGTTACGGAAACTCATGAAATTGGTAATTGGCTGGGGACACAAAAAATCAGCGGTTTTGAGTTTGCACAAAAAGCTATTGAGCACGTAAAATCTTTACAGGCGGAAATAAAAACCGCCGAAGTGGATGAGATAGAGAAAAATGGGGATAATTTTGTTTTGTTTTTGAAAAGTGGAGAAAAATTGGAAGCCAGAGCCGTTCTTTTAGCAATGGGGACAAAGCATCGACATTTGAGAGTTGCGGGAGAAAAAGAATTTTCCGGTAAAGGAGTTTCTTATTGCGCCACGTGCGACGGTTTTTTTTATCGTGGAAAGAAAGTAGCGGTTGTTGGAGGATCTGATAGTGCCGCAAGTGCGGCTTTACATCTGGCGTCAATCGCGGAAAAAGTTTTCTTGATTTATCGAAAAGACAAATTGCGCGCGGAAGATTTTTGGGTTCAATCCGTGTTGAAAAATGAAAAAATAGAAGTTTTATATAATACGAATATTAAAGAAATAAAAGGAAATGAAAAAGTGAAAGAAATTATTTTAGACAATTTTTTTAAAGACAGTGATGTTTTGAAAATAGACGGAGTTTTTGTGGAAATCGGGTTGGAACCGAATGTAAATTTGGTGGAAAATTTGAATATCGATTTGGATGAAGATGGGCATATTAAAATAGAATCGGATGGCAGGACAACTGAAAAAGGAATTTGGGCAGCTGGGGATATTACAACCGGATCGGATAAATTCAAGCAAATTGTCACCGCCGCCGCCGAAGGAGCCATCGCTGCGTCAAGCATTTCAAAATATTTGAAAAAATAATCATAATAGGATTTAATATATTTTTTCTTTCATAAAAGACAGGACTTGAAATTCTGTCTTTTTTTTATTTCAAAATATTGAAAAAATGATGTAGAATGGGGATATGAAAAAGATTGGAATTGACGCGCGTTTTTTTGGGTCTATCGGCAAGGGACTTGGAAGATACACGCAAAAATTGATTGAGAACTTGGAAAAAACGGATGCTCAAAATGAGTATTATATTTTTTTACGCAAAGAAAATTTCAACGAATACCAACCGAGAAATGAAAAATTTCACAAGATTTTGGCGGACTATCGCTGGTACACTTTTTCTGAGCAGATTAATATGTCTCGTTTACTGAAAAAATATAATTTGGATTTGGTCCATTTTCCGCATTTCAATGTTCCGCTTTTGTATCGAAAAAAGTTTGTAATAACCATTCATGATTTGATTTTAGTGCATTTCCCGACGATTCTTGGAACAACACTCAGTCCTTTTTTTTACTGGTTGAAATTCTTGGCTTACAAAATTGTAATCAAATCGGCGATTGAGCGGGCGAAAAGAATAATCACTGTTTCCGAGTTCACGAAAAATGACATTGAAAATCATTATCCGCAAGCGCGAGGGAAAATCCGTGTTACTTATGAAGCTTGTGAAGACTTCTGTTTTTTGGCAAGTGAGAACAAGGAAAGAATTTTGGAAAAATATGGTATAATAAAACCATATTTGATGTATGTTGGTAATGCTTATCCGCATAAAAATTTGGATGGATTAGTTTCGGCATTTGCTTATTTGAGACAAGAAAATCCAGAAATTAATTTGGTTTTAGTGGGAAAAGATGATTATTTTTATCGAAAGATAAAGGAACAGGTGAAGCAGAAAAAAATTTCTGGCGTAGTATTTCCGGGATTTATTCCGGATTGTGAGTTGGATGCAGTGTATTATTCATCTAACGCGTATGTTTTCCCTTCTTTGTATGAGGGATTTGGGCTTCCTCCGCTTGAAGCGATGGCAAAGGGTGTCCCGGTAGTATCATCGGATCATAAATGTATGAAAGAAATTCTTGGAGATAGTGCGTTGTTTTTTGACGGTAGAAATCGATTTGATATGGAAGAGAAAATGCGGACTATCTATATGGATTCAAAGTTGAGAATTGATTTGGTTAAAAAAGGATACGAGCAGATAAAAAAATACAGCTGGAAAAAAATGGCAGAAAAAACTTTGAAAATATATGAAAAAGTATAAATAGTTTGTTGCAGTTTTTAGGCTTATAGAGATTTTGTATTTTTGCAGGAGTTAATGAAAAATAAAAAAAATAACATAATTCCTCAAATGTTTGATATTCGTCCGTCCTTACGTGGCGGCGGTTTGAATTGGAAAAAAATTTATAAAGTGCGAAAAAATTGGAGATATACTTCAAAAAATAATGAAAGTTTTTATTTCGGAAAGAAAATCCATATCTCAGGTGTTGATGAGAAAACGTGGCAATTTGAAACAGGCAGAAAAGATGCGGGAACAAAAATAAAAAAAAGTTTGCGTAGCGTGCTGGGAGAAAAAAAATTAGCCATTAAAAAGGTTCCGGTCGCGGTTTGTTTAAGCAAAGAAAATTGCATCCAAACTGTGAAAGAAGATGTCATCAGAACAAAAGTGGAAATTTGCAAGAATGAAAAAATAAATGAGAGCATAAGGACAAGGGAAGAATTGAATGCAAAAAAAAACAAACACAAAAATATAGAAATAAAAACGAAAAGCAGGAGTTTTTTTCATCGTGCGGATGCTGCCGAGTGTAAATTTTCTTTGCGAGATTTATTTTTGCCGGCGCGTCTTTCTTTTGGGTTTAATTTCAAAAGATCACTACTGGCTTTTGTCGGTAGCGGGTTTATGGCGATTACGATTGTTGGAGGGACTTCATTTTTGGATAAGGGAATAAAAGTGAAGAGTAACGCTATGGAAGCGGGCGATCAGGCATATGAAAATATTATGCAAGCGGTTGAGAATATAAAAAACAACGATTTTGAGGCTTCTATAAATAATTTTGAAGATGCTAGGAATAATTTTGCGCAAGCTTCCGAGGAAATGGAAGAGTTGGGGGGTGCGATAATATCCGCTTCCAAGTATTTGCCGTTCGCATCTAAATTATCCAGTGGAAAGAATATAGTTGAAGCGGGAGAGTATTTTTCATCTGCCGGAAAAAATTTGAATTTGGCGACGGAAAAAATATATCATTTCAAAAGTAAACCGGAAGATTTGAAAAATACCTCCTTATTGGATATTTTTCTATCTGTTCGGGAAAATTTGGATTTGGCTATGTCAGACTTGAAAAAAGCTCAAAAAAAAATCGATTTGGTTAAAGTCGATGACTTACCGGAAGACAAGAGGGAGAAATTTGTTGAAACTAAATCCAAGGCGGTTATTTTTACAAATGCGATCGCGCTTTTATCGGAAAATAGTCATATTTTTATTGATTTATTAGGAGGTAATGGTTTGCGAAAATATCTTTTTCTTTTTCAAAATAATAATGAAATGAGAGCGACCGGCGGATTTATCGGAAGTTATGGATTATTGGAAATTAGTAATGGAAATGTTGATAACTTTTTTATTGATGGAATTTTTAATCCCGATGGTCAACTTAGGGATAAAATTGTTCCACCTAAGCCTGTTCAAAAAATCAGCGCGGCGTGGAGTCTGCATGACAGCAATTGGTTTCCGGATTTTCCGGTGAGTGCGGAAAAAGCCATTTTGTTCTATGAGAAAACCGGAGGGCCGACGGTTGATGGAGTTATTACTCTTACTCCGTATACTATGGAAAAATTGTTGGCACTTGTGGGTCCGATTGAAATGCCGGAATATGAAACTGTTTTGACAAGTGATAATTTTGTTGAGAAAACGCAATTTGAAGTGGAGATTGATTATGATAAAAAGGAAAATAAGCCAAAAAAGATTCTTTCCGATTTGGCGCCGATAATTTTAAAACGTTTGACAGATTCAACTGATCCGAGGGTTATCCTGGGCGCTCTGGAAGTTTTAATACAATCTTTGGAGGAAAAGCATATTCTTTTTTATTCTCGAAATGAAGATTTGCAGAATATGATTTCTCAAAGAGGATGGTCAGGAGAAATTTTACAAACTCAAGGAGATTATTTGAGCGTGATTAATACCAACATTAATGGGTATAAAACTGATGGGGTGGTTGATGAAAAAATCGAACATAAAGCGGAAATTCAAGTCGACGGTTCGATTATTGATACGGTGGAAATAACCAGAAAGCATAATGGAGGAAATAGTCAATATGATTGGTGGAATAAGGTGAATAGTAATTATATGCGCGTTTACGTTCCGGTTGGCTCTCGATTATTGGAAATTGACGGACAAACAGTGGAATTTAGTCAAGCGTCATTGGATTATAGTGTATTGAAATTCAAGGAAGATGTTGATGTAAAGAAAGAAGAGGATAATATGATTATTAATCAGGAAGACGGAGTTAGGACATATCAGGATGCGGAAAAAACAGTTTTTGCTTTTTGGACATATGTAAGTCCGCAAGAAAATATAGTCGTTAGATTAAAATACGTGTTGCCTTTTCGATTGGATTTTCAGGATGGTTTTGTAAATTCATATTCTTTGCTTGCGCAAAAACAATCCGGAAGTCGCGGAAGCGATTTTTCCTCACAGATTAAATATCCGGACGGATATGATATTGAATGGAAATATCCGGAAAATATCGTAAATGAAAATGGAATTTTGAAACAAGGTGGAAAGTTGAATGTTGATAATTTTTCTGGATTGGTGATAATTAACGATAAAATGAAAGTAAAATAAAAGGAATATTAAAACTGGCTTGTTCGATTGATTTATATAGGTAAGTATAGTATATTGAATTGGATGGTTTTTGGATTCAGTGCGGATTATTTTTGATAAATTTAGGGGGATATGATTAAAAAAATAATCAATAATAAAATTTTGAACGGCTGTCCCGTCGAAACAGTGGCGGGTGCCGCTTTGGTTATTTCTATTGCAGGAATAGTGAGTAGAGTTTTAGGTTTAGTACGGGATAGAATTTTAGCATCTCAATTTGGTGCCGGAGATGTTTTAGATGTGTATTATGCAGCTTTTCGTATTCCGGACCTGATATATAATCTTTTGGTTGTTGGGGCGCTCAGTGCGGCTTTTATTCCAGTATTTACACATTTAGTTGCAGGTAAGAAAAAAGAGGAAGCGATAATATTATCTTCCGGAGTAATAACATTGTTAGCAGCTTCGATTGCGGCGATATCTTTGGTTTTGGTTATTTTTGCCCCTTTTGTGATAAAACTTATCACACCGGGATTTTCTCCGGAAAAAATGAGAGAAGTGGTCGATTTTACACGGATTATGTTTTTGAGTCCGCTTTTTTTGGGAATCAGCGCTGTTTTTGGAGGTATTTTGGTTTCATATAAGAGATTTTTAGTGTATTCATTGGCTCCGATAATGTATAATGCCGGAATCATTTTCGGAGCTTTGGTTTTTGTGCATTTTTGGGGACCAATCGGTTTGGCGTGGGGAGTGGTTTTAGGCGCTTTTTTCCATATGCTGATTCAATATCCGGCAGCCAAGAAGGTTGGATTCAAATACAGCTTTTCATTGGCAAAATCAATATGTGATAAAAATGTAAGAAAGGTGCTTGCATTGATGATTCCAAGAAGCTTGGGAATGGCTGTTAATCAAATTAATTTGCTGATAATTACAATTTTTGCATCAACTTTGGCGGCAGGAAGTTTGGCGGTTTTTAATTTTGCCAATAATATCCAGAGTGTTCCCTTGGGACTTTTCGGAATATCTTTTGCTGTTGCCGCTTTTCCGCATTTGAGTAGTGCGACTGGAAAAGAAAATCAGCAGGAATTTGTGAGAATTTTTTCTCGAACTTTTCGTCGGATAATATTTTTCGTAATTCCAATGAGTGTTTTTATTTTTGTTTTGCGAGCGGAAATTGTGCGGGCAATTTTGGGTGGTGGTCAATTTGATTGGGAAGATACGGTAAAAACTTTAAATGTATTGGGAATTTTATCAATCAGTCTTTTCGCGCAAAGCTTGATTCCGCTTTTAGCAAGATCTTTTTATGCGATTTGCGATACAAAAATTCCTTTTTATGTTGCATTAGTAAGTGAGGCGGTGAATATTTTATTAGTGATTTTATTAATAAGAGATTTTCAGATAATGAGTTTGGCGATCGCTTTTTCTATTTCCGGAATTTTGAATATGCTCTTATTGATTTTTGTCCTGCGAAAAAAAGTTGGATATTTGGATGATAGAAAAATTATTTCTTCATTTTTTAAAATCGGATTTTCTTCGCTGGTGGCCGGAGTAGTTATCCAATTGACAAGGTATTATTTGGGAAATTTTATTTCCTTGGATACGTTGGCAGAAGTTTTGTTTCAAATTATTATTTCCGGATCTGTCGGAGTTGCTGTTTTCCTTCTTAGTTGTTATTATTTTGGAATTGAAGAGTTTTATGATTTTAAGAAATCAATTTGGATGAAAATTTTTGGAATTCCAAGTGAACAGAGAATTGATTAGTGTGTTGAATTTGAGAAGTGTTTAAAAAATTTTACAGAGTAAAAAATTGGCGATAAATAAGAATTTACTTGGAAGTTTTAGGATTTGAATTTTTCAAGTAATAAATTATTTGTCCAAAACTAATTCCTGCATCGTCACGAGGAATTGCATTTTGCAGTTTATTGTCCGAAAATTTCTCGGATTTTTTGTTTTTAAAATAGTTTAAAATTATTTTATTTTTGCTCAAACCTCCCGATAAAACAACATCCTTTGTTTTATGTTTTATGTTGTGTTCTATGTGTTTTTCGATTATCTTTTTTAGTCCTTGGGCGATGTATAATTGCGCGGTAGCAGCGAGCCGTTTTTTGTTTTTATGTAAGTTTTTAATTAAATATTTAAAAAGATGGGTTGTATTTAGAATATATTTCGTATATTCATTGACTATTATATATTGATTATTGAATATTTTTTGTTTTTTGCTTCTTACGGCTTGTTTTTTGACAATTATTTTCGGCTTCAGATCTTTGTAAGGAGTAGTGGAATTTTTTTTCAATAAGTGTGAAGCTTTGTGTTTGAAACTTCTTTCATTTCCGCAAAATCCCAAAAGAACAGAAACTGCATCAAAAACTCTTCCGCAACTGGAAGTTTCTATGCAGTTGAAATTTTGCCGGAGTTGATTGTGCAAAAGTTCAAATTCATTGCGGGAATAATGTTTTTTGATAAAATTATAAATTTCTTTTTTGTTTGAAAATTTATCCAGAACGGATATTAGCATTCTCGCTGGTTCGCGAATTGCCAACTCCCTGCCAATCATAATTTGATTCTCAATATGTCCGATTCTAATGGGTTGTAGGTTGTAAGGTTGCAGGTAAAACACCTCTCCGCCCCAAATTTTTCCATCAGTGCCATATCCGGTGCCATCCAGCGCGATTCCATAAAATAAATTTGGAATTTGAACATTGGAATTTGAAAATTGTTTGGAAATTGGAAATTGGAAATTGGAAATTTGTGAGTATATATGGGCGAGATGGTGTTGAATTTGGATGTGTTTAGCTTTGTATTTTTTAGAAAGTTCGATTCCTAATTGCGTGGTTTTGAAATCCGGATGTAGGTCAGTGAGAATTATATTTGGCTTTATATTGTTATTTTGCAGAAAATCACGCAATTCTTTTTTGTAATTTTTGAAATTTTCTTCATCGAGAAGATCGTTGAAATTTTGGGAAAAATAGATAATTTCGTTTTGGAAAACTGAAAAATTGCCGGCGGATTCGGCTCCGAGAGCGAGGATTGTTTTTTTGTGTTTTATATTTGGAAAATTGAATGTTCGCATATATTGTTTTGTACTTCCGGATTCTTAACTTTCTTCCAAAGGCGGACAAGTGCAGGAATGACAAAAGAGAAGAAATGGAAGCAATAAGAGAATGTGCGGAAATAACAAAGATTAGTTTCTTAAAGTATACCAATATTTATTCTAATTTAAAAAGCCCTCAGATTATTATATAGACAATTAATATGAGGAGAGGTGGTGATTTACTTGAATGTTGTTTTGGGATACAATAGAAAAGTAATTCTTCAAAAATAAATGATAATGAATAAAGACAAATTAATATTTTTAGATACGGAGACAACAGGTAATGATTCCGAGGCTCGTCTTTGTCAGGTTGCATATAAATTTGAGGGGAAAGAAGCAGAGGGATTTTTCAAGCCGCCAATTCCTATTTCTATTGAGGCGATGGCAGTTTCTCATATCACCAATAAGATGGTAGCGGATAAGGAGTCATTTTCCAATTCTGCGATGAAAAAAGATTTGGAGAAAATTTTTTCCGATGAGAGAAATATTTTTGTGGCGCATAATGCTGATTTTGACGCACGCATTCTTCAAAACGAAGGATTGATTATCGGTAGAAAAATTGATACGGTTAAAATTGCTCAGTATTTGGATGAAAAAGGAGAAATTCCAAGGTATAATTTGCAATACTTGCGCTATTATTTCGATCTTGATTTGGAACTGAAAGACGCTCCGGCGCACAATGCGTTGGGGGATATTCGAGTTTTGGAAAAATTGTTTGATTATTTGTTTGAAAAAATGGAAGAAAATCTGATAAGTGAAGAAGATATTTTGGAAAAGATGATTGAAATTTCCGCTTTGCCGGTTTTGTTGAAAAAATTCAATTTTGGCAAGTATAAAGGAGAGAAGGTGGAAGATGTCTATCGGAAAGATGCGCGTTATTTACGCTGGCTCTGGGAACAAAAGGAGAAAGCCAAGCAACGAGGAGAGGAAAATGATGAAAATTGGATCTATACATTAGAGTATTATCTAAAATAAATCCAAAAAGTAGGCTTGACAGAAATAAAATTTTATGCAATGCTTACGCTAAATGGAAAGGGCGTGCCCGGCGGGCGCGCAAATGTTGTTTTAAAAAAAGAAAAGAAAGAGGAGGGTTTACGCCCTCCCGGAGGAGAGAAAAATGAAAAAGTCGATTATTATTGTTGTTTTTTCTGTCGTTGCTGTATTTTCTTTTTTCGGCCAGAGTATGGCGGCGACTACCATTGGTTTTGATGGCAGCGAAGAGCTGCCATTGACAACGGATGGTTACTGGGTTTTCTCACCTCTGGATGCACCAGAGGATGTGATTATGGAGGAGGGGTACCTCCATGTAGGGTGTTGGGTAGGAATAGAGCGCCTCGATGGAGGCGCTTTTACCCTCAAATCTTTTACCTCAATGTCCCCGGATGGGGAGATTGAGGTTTGGGCGGATACAAAAAGAGGAGTTTTTTCGGTTGGAACGAATTCGTTCCAACCGGCAGTCCCACCTCCTGGGTGGGATATGGAGGAGTCGATGTTTTTCCTGTCGTTTTGGGCGACAGGAGACATTGACAACGTGGAATTAGCGTCAAAGACGCTAATTCCAAAGCCATTACCAACGCCTGTGCCAAGCGCATTTTGGTTGCTTAGTGCAGGGTTAGGCGGAATTGCGGCATGTCGCCGCCGCCGAAAAAAATAGATTTTGGAAGGAGTGTGGTTTTTAATGTTTTGCAGATTTTTGCAAACAAGAAACCCCGCTCCTTTTTTGTTTGCAAAAATTGATGCATTTTCGATTTTATAAAAATATGATAGTATAGAAAATATAAAAACTATTTAAATTATTCCCATCTTTTTTAATATGGAAAATAAAATAAAAACAAAAAACAAAAAAGCATTCACATTAATCGAACTTTTGATTGTTATTGCAATTATTGGAATTTTAGCGAGCGTTATTTTAGTTAGTTTGAATAGCGCTAGGGACAAAGCAAGGCAAAAAGTGGCATATGCTACATTGCGATCCGCACAAGCGGCTCTTGTAGAATGCGTGACACAGAATCTTGGTGTTCGTTGCCAGGGAAATCTTGATGTTCATCTTAGTAGTAATGATTGCGGAGGAGGGAACTTAGCTATTCCGGTTGCAGGAACTTCTCTTTGTGGAAATGCTACTAATAATAATACGGAAGATTTAGCATACGATTGGCCTGATATATCAACTCATGGCTATAGATATACTGGATATGTCGGATCGCAATATTCCCTTGGTAGATTTGTTGTATCTATTATTGAGGATAAAAACAATGATGGATTTTCTGACGATAGCAATCTTTTTTGCTGTACTCATGCCGGATGTCGTATAGTGAATATCGCTGTCGGAACTTTATATAATGCTGTTTCAATTAGAGCTAATTGTCGAGCTGCATTTTCAGGGATTATTACGGAAGATTAAATAATTTTATAATTATGCAAAAACAAAAAATTGCTATTGTAAGTTTGACTTCTTGCGAGGGGTGTCAATTCGCGCTTTTGGATTTGGGGCAGAAGTTTTTGGATTTGATGAATGAGGTTGAGATGGTGGATTTTCGCTTACTTGAAGATGAAGAAGATGCGGGAGAGAAATTGGATATTGGTATTGTGGAAGGTAATCCGACAACCGAAGAAAATATTGAAACATTAAAAAAATTGAGAGAGAGAAGTAAATTTTTAGTGGTTTTGGGAAATTGTGCGGCAATGGGAGGCGTGCCGGAAATAAAAAATTACCAAGAGCAGAAAAATACTATTAAGCACGTATATAAATATGTTCAAGGAATTGATAATCCGGAAGTTAAAGAGGTGGATAATTTTGTTAAAGTTGACTTTACTTTTCCCGGCTGTCCGATTACCGGGGAAGAATTTTTGAAATATTTTCCGGAACTTCTTGAAGGAAAAATTCCGACGATTCCCGATCAGCCGGTATGTGTGGAATGCAAAAAAAGAGGAAATAGATGCTTACTTTTGGACAAAAAACCTTGTTTTGGTCCGATGATTCAGGGAGGGTGTGATGCGGTTTGTCCGACTTCAAAGATGATGTGCCAAGGTTGTCGCGGATTGCGTCCGACCGCCAATGTGAAAGCAATGCGCGCGACACTTAAAAATTTTATGACTGATGAAGAATTCGAAAATACGACGGAAATATTTGGACTGCGAGATGATATTGAAGAAAAAAACAACAAATAAAGAAGCATAAAACATACATATAGGATAAATAAGATAAATTAAAAGATATTATTTATGCAAATAAAACTGAATCATATTAACAAAATTGAGGGTCACGCTGGGTTTATGGCGAGTGTTCTTTCCGGAGATGTGAAGTCGGCGAAAATTGAAGTTAAAGAAGGCATTCGTTTGATCGAAGGAATTTTGGTCGGAAGGCATTATACTGATATGCCAATAGTAGCACAAAGAATTTGTGGAATATGTCCTGTGGTGCACAATCTTACTTCAATTAAATCTATTGAAAACGCAATGGGCGTGCGTGTTTCTAATGAAGCCGTTAATCTTCGAAAATTATTGGAATTGGGACAGATTATTCATTCTCACTGCCTACATCTTTTTTTCTTGTCTTTAGCGGATTTTTTAGATATTGATAATGATTTGAAATTGGTGGAGAAATATCCGGAGGAAACACAAAAAGCAATTAAACTTCGAGAATATGGAATGGAAATTGTGAAAATAATCGGTGGTCGCGTAGTGCACCCGCTAACCAATGAAGTAGGCGGTTTCAAGAAAGTTCCAAAAATAGAGGAAGTTCAAAAATTAATCAAACAGGGCGAAGAAGCGCTTTCTACAGCCTTTGAGGTAGCGGAATTTTTCAAGGGGATAAAATTGCCAAGATTTGAAAGAGAGACAGAATATGTTTGCATGGACGCACGCGGAGAATATGCAATTTATGACGGAGATTTAATATCCAATAAGGGATTACATATTCCGGTTTTAAAATTTGAGAAAAATTTTCATGAATTTCAACGCCCCAAAGAGGTAATAAAGAGAGTGGAATCGGACGGAAAAACCAGCTATATGGTGGGAGCGATTGCGAGAGTGAATAATCATCATAAAAAACTAAACCCCAAGGCTAAACAATATTTGGATTCGCTTGGTTTTTCTTTGCCAGATTATAATCCTTTTCATAATGTTTTGTATCAAATGGTAGAAGTTGTTCATTCGATAGAGGAATCACTCAGAATGTTGCGACTTCTGATTAATAGTAATTTGGAAAACGCTCTGACGAAAAAATATGAAGTTCGTGAAGGATCCGGAGCGGCAGCAGTGGAGGCTCCACGCGGAACACTTTATTATCATGTTGATATTGATAGCAAGGGATATGTTAAAAATGTGAATATTATATCCCCAACCGCCCAATTTTTAAGTCATTTGGAAGATGATATTCGAAAGTATTTGCCGGAAATTTTGAATCTTTCGGATAAAGATAAAGAGAAAAAAATGCGCGCTTTTATTCGGGCATACGACCCGTGTATCAGTTGCGCGGTACACTAAATACATAAAATTCGGCACATAACATTAACATATAAAAATAATGTTATATGTTTATATAAAAAAATTATGCATGATTTTTTGTTAGCTAAAGAAATAATTGATGAAGTTTTGAAGATTGCTAAAGAACGAAATTTGAAAAAAATTTCCCGGGTTGATGTTAAAATCGGACAAGTGGCAATGGCGCATGACGGTCATGATGAACATATTGAAGATATTTCAATTGAAAATTTGCAATTTGGACTAGAAGGAATTTCACACAATACTATTTTGAAAAATACAAAATTTAATATCGAAAAAATTCAGGGAGATTATTGGAAAATTGTTTCATTGGACGGAGAATAAAAAAATAATAATATATATTAAAAAATATGTTTGGAAAAAAGAAAATTAGAATGGCTATTAACGGGTTTGGAAGAATTGGGCGACCTTCGCTCAAGATTGCTTTGGAAAAAGGAATTGAGGTAGTGGCAATTAATGATTTGACGGATATTGAAACCGGTGCGCATCTGCTCAAATATGATTCTTCTTACGGAGTGTATGCAAAAAAAGTGAGCGTAGATAAAGAGAATAGCGAACTTATTATTGATGGAAAGAAAATAAAATATTTTTCTGAAATGAACCCAAAGAATCTTCCATGGAAAGATTTAGGTGTGGATGTGGTTTTGGAATGTACAGGAGTGTTTCTTACAAAAGAAGCGGTACAATCGCATATTGATAGTGGAGCTAAAAAAGTGTTGATGTCCGCTCCTCCCAAGGATGATACCCCTGTGTATTTATTGGGCGTAAATGAAATGGAATATCAAGACGAAGCAATTATTTCCAATGGCTCATGTACGACTAATTGCTTGGCGCCTATGATAAAAGTTTTGGATGAACTTTGTAAAATCGAAAAAGGTTTTATGACAACAACTCATTCTTATACGAATGATCAGCGGATTTTAGATCTTCCACACAAGGATTTACGCCGAGCACGGGCAGCGGCAATCAATATTATTCCAACTTCCACCGGAGCGGCAAAAACAGTAGGAAAAGTTATTAAACATTTGAGTGGAAAAATTGACGGAATCGCTTTGCGTGTTCCGACACCGGTGGTTTCTATTACGGATTTCGTTTGCACAGTAAAGAATCCAAAATCTGCGGAAGAAATTAAAGAGGCTTTTCAAACGGCAGCGAAAAATAAATTGAAAGGAATTTTGGATGCGACAGATGAAAAATTGGTTTCAATGGATTTTAAAATGAATCCGCACAGTTCGATTGTGGATCTTGGTTTAACGATGGCGCAAGATAATATGGTAAAAATTGTCAGCTGGTATGATAATGAATGGGGATATTCCAATCGTTTAGTGGAAATGGCACAGTATATTACAAAATAAATCAGATATTATATTGAGAAACAGTGCCGTGCTTTTTGTTTTAAAATAAGTCGCGAAATTCAGTCGCGGCTTGTTTGATTTTGCAAATATTGATTATTTGGCGCGGTACGTGTATGATTGGGGTTGAAATATATGGAAAATGATTATCAAAAAAATATTCGAAATTTTTGCATAATTGCACATATCGATCATGGCAAGTCAACCTTGTCCGATCGTTTTTTGGAGTTTACAGGAGCAGTGGAAAAGCGAAAAATGAAAGAGCAACTTTTGGATCAAATGGATTTGGAGCGAGAGCGGGGAATAACCATCAAATTGCAACCAGTGAGAATGGAATATTTTTCAAACGATCAAAAATATATTTTAAATTTGATTGATACTCCAGGGCATGTTGATTTCGGTTATGAAGTTTCGCGTTCGCTGGCGGCAGTGGAGGGGGCGATTTTATTGGTGGATGCAACCAAAGGAGTGCAAGCACAGACGCTTTCCAATTTGTATTTGGCGATTGAGCAAGGTTTGGAAATTATTCCCGTAATAAACAAAATAGATCTGCCCAATGCCGAAGTGGAAAAAACCAAAAAGGAGGTTGTGCATATTCTGGGATGTTCGGATAATGATATTCTTTTGGCTTCAGGAAAAACCGGAATAGGTGTGTCGGAAATAATTCAGAGGGTGATTGAAAAAGTCCCCTCTCCTATGGGAGATATTCAAAAGCCTTTGCGCGCTTTGATTTTTGATTCAAAATACGATATTTACAAAGGTGTTTTGGCATATGCGAGAATTGTAGATGGGCAAGTGAAAAGAGAGGATAAGGTTTTAATGATGGCAACAGAAAAAGAAACCTCTGTGGTGGAAGTGGGAAGTTTTCGTCCGGCTTTCAAAAACGAAGATAATTTAAAAGCGGGAGATATCGGATATATCGCTACCGGTTTTAAAAGTGTGGAATATTGCCGAGTAGGGGATACGATAACAAAATCTCAAATCTCAAATCTCAAATCTCAAAAATTAGAAAAAATAGAACCTCTTTCCGGATATAAAGAAGTGCGACCGATGGTGTATGCCAGTTTTTATCCGGTTGAAGGGGATGAATATACCTTGATGCGAGATGCTTTGGAAAAATTGCGTCTTAACGACGCCGCTTTTGTTTTTGAACCGGAAAGCAATTTGGCGTTGGGAAAAGGATTTCGTTGTGGATTTTTGGGAATGTTGCATTTGGAAATTATTCAAGCGCGTTTGGAACGGGAATTTGAAATTTCTCCAACCATTACAACTCCCAGCGTAGTTTATCGAATAAAACTCAAAAATCAAGAAGAAGAAAAAATAATTTATTCGGCATCCGATATGCCGGATGTTTCAATGATTGAAGGAATTTCTGAACCGTACGCGAAATTGGATATTATTACCCCGTCAAATTATTTAGGATCAATAATGGATTTAATGTCTTCGATTAGAGCGGAATATAAAAATACGGAATATATCGACCAAGAAAGGGTTTTACTTAGTTACGAATCCCCTCTTACGGATATTATTGTAAATTTTCATGATGAGCTTAAAAGCGTTTCTTCCGGTTTTGCATCGATGAATTATGAAGTAATCGGATATCGTCAATCGGATTTGGTAAAAATGGATATTTTGGTGGCGGAGGAAAAAGTGGAAGCGCTTTCAAGAATTGTTCCGCGCGAAAGAGTACTCTTACAGGGAAAGGCGGCGGTTGCTAAACTTAGAGATTCTATTCCGCGACAAAATTTTGTAATTGCCATTCAGGCGGCTATCGGTGGAAAGATAATCGCTCGGGAAACTATTCGACCTTTTCGCAAGGATGTTATTTCGAAATTATACGGAGGGGATGTAACGAGAAAAAGAAAACTTTTGGAAAAACAGAAAAAAGGAAAGAAAAAGATGAAAAATGTCGGAAGAGTGGTTATTCCATCGGAGGCATTTCTGTCGGTTTTGAAAAAATGATTGACTTTTTTAGTAATAAAGTGTAGGATATCTTTTGTATAACTCGCAGTTAATTTTTCAAAAAATATGTTGGCAATTATTAAAAGTGGAGGAAAACAGTATAAAGTTGTTCAGGGCGACAAGGTAAAAGTTGAAAAAATCGAAGGAGTTGAAGGTGATAAAGTGGTTTTTGAAACTTTGTTTTTGGGCGATGAAAAAAGTGCCGACTTGAATCCTAAGACGGAGGTTGAGGGAAAAATTGTGTCTCAAACAAAAGACGACAAAGTTTGGGGAATGAAGCATAAAGCTAAAAAACGATATAAAATGAAATTTGGACACAAACAGCTCCGCACCGAAGTGGAAATTACAAAAATAGCCCGATAGAACTTTAAAAATACTTCAAAAAAAACCTCGATTTGATTCGAGGTTTTTTTATATTATAATTCTTTTCTGTTTGTTAGGGCGCTGCCGAGGGTGATTTCATCGGCGTATTCGATGTCTCCGCCTGTTGACATTCCTCTGCCGAGGCGGGTTATTTTTATGCCAAGAGACTCCAATTTGCGTTTGAGATAGAGTGCGGTAAGATCCCCTTCAGTTGTCGGATTGGTTGCTAAAATAATTTCTTCAATTTCTTCATCTTTTGCTCGATTAAGAAGTTGAGGAATTTTCAAGTCGTTATTCTCCAATTTTCCTGATGATTGCATTGTGCCACCAAGAATATGGTATAGTCCGCGATAAATCCCCGTGCGTTCAATTGAAATCACATCCAATGGATCTTCGACAACGCAAATAACCTTAGGGCTTCTCTGTTTGTCCTGACAAATATGACAAAGCAAATCTTCGGAAATATTGAAACATTTTTGACAAAATTTCAAATCTTTTAATGAGAGTAAATTTTTAGCAAAATCATCCAAATTGTCTTGATTTTGTTTAAACAAAAACAAAACTAGTCGTTCCGCCATTTTTGGACCAACAGAAGGAAGTGAAGAAAAATGTGTAATTAAATTTTTAAATACTTTTGGGTACACTTTATTAATTTTCAAATTTTCAATTTTTGATGATTAAATCTTAAAATTGAAAAATAAATAATGATAGTAGTTATTTTTTACTGAGGATTATTATGGATTTTTTCCAAATTTTTGAAAGTAGTGGATTCTTCTTTGAAATATAATTGAGCTTTTCCAAGCGGACCGTTTCTATGTTTGGAAACAATTACTTCGACGATATTTTTATTGGGCGTATCGGGTTTTTCTCGGTCTTCACGATACAAAAACAGAACAACATCGGCGTCTTGTTCGATTGATCCAGATTCGCGAAGGTCGGAAAGTTTCGGAATTTGTGGACTGCGTGATTCAACGGCGCGTGACAATTGAGAAAGCGCCAAAACAGGAACATTGATTTCTCTCGCTAGCTGTTTGAGGGCGCGGGAGATTTCGGAAATTTCCTGCACACGGCTATCGCCTTGTGTTTTTCTTCCTTCCATCAATTGTAAATAGTCGATAATAATCAATCCGACCTTATGTTCAGATTGTAATCGACGCGCCATAGTGCGAATTTCCATAATGTTGGCGCTACCGGCATCATCGATATAAATCGGCGCTTCACTGAGCGAGCCCATAGCGCTACCAATTCTTTGAAAGTCATCATTGCCTGCATCGCTACGCAGTCTTCCTGTTCGTAGTCGCCACAAATCAACATCCGCTTCAGCGGCAATCATTCTGTCGATAAGTTGATCCGAGGACATTTCCAGAGAAAATATTCCGACCGGAATTTTGCTTTTTGTTCCGATTTGGCGGGCAATATCTAATGCGAGCGTCGTTTTTCCGATTGATGGACGGGCGGCGAGAATAATAAGATCGGATTTTTGCAGTCCGGAAAGAATATTGTCCAAATCGGAAAAACCGGTAGGTATTCCGCGAAAATCATGTTCGCCTTTATGCAACTCGTCGATGCGATTGAAAGCACTTTCCAAGATTGATTTAATGGGAACAAAATCTTTTTTTGTGTACTTTTGTGAAACACTGAAAAGTTTTTGTTCGGCTTGATCGAGAGTTTTTTCCACATCTTCCGATTCTTGGTATCCGATCTCGGTTATTTCGTTGGAAACATTAATCAGGCGGCGTAGAATTGCTTTTTTCTGGACAACTTTTGCATAGTGAACAACATTAGCGGAGGATGGCACGGAATTTACCAACGATGCCAAATAGCTTGATCCCCCGGTAATTTCCAGCTCTTTATTTTCTTCCAGCTTATTGGAAAGACTTAAGACATCAATCGGTTCTTTGCTTTCATATAAGCTAAGCATCGATTGGTAGATGATATTGTGTGTGTCTTTGTAGAAATCTCCAATATTCAAAAAATCCGCAACCTTGATTATAGCATCTTTGTCTAGCATTAATGAGCCAAGGACCGATTGTTCGGCTTCGAGATTGTTCGGCGGTACGCGCAGATTGTTCTGAGATTGTTTGTTTGCCATATAATATAGTAGTGATTTATTTATTATACCAATTGAAAAGTTTAAAATCAATCTCTTGACAATTATCCCAAATATGTGTTATTCTAATTTGACAATTTAAATAATTTTATTTTTCTCAATAAATATGAATAAGAGTAAAAAAGTTAAAGTTTCCGAAAAGAGGGATTTTGCGGCGGTTAAATATATGAACGCTGTTTTGGATTTTCTGCCAGAGAGAGCGGATAAAATAATTAAGATGAGATTTGGAGTACTTGACGGATATTCAACCACATTGGAGGGTATTGGAAAAAAATATAATATAACCAGAGAAAGAGTTCGTCAAATTATACGAGAGGCGATTGCGAAAATAAAAAAGAAGGGAGATAAAAACATTCTGTTAATTGAAAAGGAGATCAAGTTTGCAATCGAAAAAAGTAATGGTATAATCAAGGAAGAAAAGCTTTTGAATAATTTGAGTCAAAATGTCAAAACGCAAGGCGCAATAAAGTTTTTTTTGAAAGTGATCAATGGCGTTGAGTTTCGAGTGGGAGGTTTGGAAATAGAAAAGTCCTTTTATTTGAAGGATTTTAATTTCGAGCAATGGAATAAATGCAAAGATATCGCAAAAAATGTTTTGATGGAAAGAAAGTCTGCAATTTCTTCGGAAGAAGTTATAAAAGAAATTTCCAGCATTGATTCCACTATTAAAAAGGATGTGATTTTGGATTATTTGGATGTTTGCAAGGAAATAAAAATCAATAATTTTGGAAAATGGGGAATGATTGATTGGAGTGATATCAATCCAAAGGGAGCAAGGGAAAAAGCGTATTTGATTATGAAAGAATATGGAAAGCCCCTTCATTTTACCAAAGTCGCCGAATTTATCGACAAACACGGACTTAGTAAGAAAAAATCTCATCCACAGACAGTGCATAATGAATTAATTAAGGATAAAAGATTTGTTTTGGTTGGACGAGGCGTATATGCTCTTTCAGAGTGGGGATATAAGCGTGGAACAGTTAAGGATGTTTTGGATGATATTTTCAAGCAAAGCGGAAAGCCTCTTAGCAAGGATGAAATTTTGAATAAAGTTTTAGCAAGTCGAAAAGTTAAAAAATCTACAATTATGATAAATTTGAACAATTTTTTTGTTCGAGTGGATAGAAATCGATATACTGTGAAAAAATAATAACCGGAAGGTTTTTGTGGGCAGGTATAATTTCTGAAAAAATAAAAAATAAAATGTTTGAGATAATCGGAGAATCTTTTCAAAATTTGGGTCAAAGTATTACAGGCGGGTGGTTTTTGTTGTCTAAAATTTGGTTTATAGTGCTTCCTCCCGTTTTTTATTATTTATTCAAACTGCTTTGGATGGATTTTGTCCAAAATAATTTTGTTGGTTCTTTGGATTGGACGTTGTTAGAAATTATTCCCCCTCGTGAGCTAGAAAGAAGCCCGCAACCGATGGAATCCATATACAATGGTCTTGCTGGTGTGTATAAGGGTCTTAGCGCGAAAGATTTGTATGTTGATGGCGCTCTTACATTGAGTTTTAGTCTTGAATTAGTGAGTGATGCTGGACAGGTTCATTTTTATATTCGCACTACGAAACAAAACAGAAAATTGGTTGAATCGCATGTTTACGCACAATATCCGAATGCGGAAATTTTGGAAGTTTCGGATTATATAAATAACGTTCCGAGATTGGTGCCGAATAAGAGTTGGGATTTATGGGGAACAGATTTTATGCTCATAAAGCCGGATGCTTATCCCTTGCGCAGTTATCGCTGGTTTGAAGAAAGTGTAACTGGAAAAATGATTGACCCGATGTCTTCGTTGGTTGAAGCTATGGGAACGATTGGACCGGGACAGCAGGTTTGGTTTCAAATTATTATAATTCCGGAAGAACTTGATTACTATAATTCCGGAAAAGCATTGATAGATAAATTAGCAGGAAGAGTCAAGAAAGAAAAGCCCGGAGTATTCAACAGTATCGGAAAAGATATTGCAGATGTAATAAAGGGAATTTTTCAAGGTATTTTTGCTCCAGTGGAATTTGCTCCGTCCAAGGAAGATAAGGCGGATCAAACTCCTTTGGAATTCAGACTCACTCCCGGAGAAAAAGAGGTGATGAAAGCGATCGAAGAATCAATGGGTAAGACGGTTTTTCTAACTAAAATCAGATTGCTTGTTTTGGGAAAAAGAGAAAATCTTGATCGTTCGGTTATAGGAGCTTTTATGGGAGGTATTCGCCAATTTTCCGATTCCAATTTGAACGGATTTAAACATGATAATGCAACGAAGACATATGGAGTTTATTTAGGAGGAAAAATGCGCGCACTTTTTCGCCAGCGTAAAATATTTCAAAGGTACAAAGATCGTGATCCGACCGGAACAAAATTTTTTCTCAATACCGAGGAATTGGCGACCATTTTTCATTTTCCGGATATGACAGTTGTGGCACCTTCAGTGAAAAAAGTCGAATCTAAGCGAGGAGGGGCACCGGCAAATTTGCCAATATAAAAATTGTTTCAATGATTTAATAAAACTATGTCCGATATAACTTTTTTTGCTAAAACAAATTTTCGTAATCGCGAAACGGAATTTGGAATTAAGACCGACGATCGACGGAGACATATTTATGTGATTGGAAAAACCGGTATGGGAAAAACCAATTTATTGGAGCATTTGGTGATTCAAGATATTCGCAATGGACACGGAGTTGCATATATTGATCCGCACGGAGATACGGCGGAAAAAATTTTAAAGGCTGTTCCGGCGGAAAGAATCAACGATGTGATTTATCTCAATCCGTCAGATGCGGAATATCCAATTGCTTTTAATATTTTAGAGGCGGTGGATGAAGATAAAAAAAACCTAGTAGCTTCCGGTATGATGGGAGTATTCAAAAAAATCTGGCCAGATGTATGGAGTCCTCGAATGGAATATATTCTGAATAATACTATTTTGGCGCTTTTGGATTATCCCGGATCGACAATGCTTGGAGTAAGCCGTATGATGTCTGACAAAGATTATCGGAAGAGGGTTTATGTGAAAATTAAAGATCCGGTAGTAAAATCTTTTTGGATTAATGAGTTTGACAAATGGGAGGATCGATTCAGAAAGGAAGCGGTAGCGGCAATTCAAAATAAAGTTGGTCAATTTCTTTCTTCGTCAGTGATTCGGCACATTGTCGGTCAACCAAAATCTACCATTGATATGCGGGAGATTATGGATAACAAGAAAATCTTGATTGTTAATCTTTCCAAGGGAAGAATCGGAGAAGATGCGATGCGTCTTTTGGGTGGAATGATTGTGACAAAAATTCAATTGGGAGTAATGGGACGCGTCGATATTCCGGAAGACGAAAGAAAAGATTTTTATTTGCACGTGGATGAATTTCAAAATTTTGCAACTGAATCTTTCGCTAGTATTTTGTCTGAGGCTCGGAAATATCGGTTGAGTCTTACTTTGGCACATCAATACATTAGTCAGCTGGTTATTGATGGCAATGCAACGGTGCGTGATGCGGTTTTTGGAAACGTTGGAACAATTATTGCTTTTCGAGTGGGAGCCGAAGATGCCGAGCAATTAGAAAAAGAATTTGAGCCAGTTTTCATGGCTAATGATATCATTAATCTTCCAAAGTATCATGTTTATTTAAAGCTGATGATTGATGGAGTAGCGGGAGATGCTTTTTCAGCGACGACATTGCCACCGGTGGAAATTAAGGAAACGGAAAAAAATTTCGAAAAGATTATTCGCAATTCAAGAGAAAGGTATGGTAGTAATAAAAAAGAGGTGGAAGAAAAGATTGCGCGTTGGAGCGGAATGGTTATTGATAGTGGCGTGAGTTTTGATGGAGGAGATGATGATTATCAAAATGACAGTCAAAATACTCGAAAAAGTTATCAGAAAGACAATGCGTCCGGGGAAAAACCATCTGTTCGACCGCAAGTTTCTTCGCGACGGCAACAACCACAACCGCAATTGCGACCTCAGGCGACGCAAGTTCAATCTCAGTCTCGCTCGCAGGATAAAGTTTTGATTTCGGAAAAAAGAGTTGAGTCTCAAAATGTTGAGGATGGTAATGTTGAGCGTGTTTTGTATGATGCCAAATGCGCCACTTGTGAAACGAATGTGAAGGTTCCATTCAAGCCGGATGGAAAAAGACCGACTTTTTGCAAAGATTGTCTTAAAGATTATCAGCGAACGATAGCAAAAGCTAAACAGAAGGAAGCGGAAAAGGTTGTTCCAAAAAAAGAACCGGAAGAAACTCAACCGTTTCAGAATAAAATTGAACCGGCGATATATGTTCCTTCCGGAATTCCTGTAAAACTTTCACAACTGCAAAATGTTGCGCCAAAAAAATTCAAAAATCTCAGAAAAAAACCAAACGTAGATTTGAAAGAGATACGAAATTTAATCAGTAAGAATAAAATGGAGAAATAAAAGGGCGGTAAAATAAAAATTAATATAATTTTTTTAAAAAAATGGATAAAAAATCAAAGATACTGATAGCGGTTTTCATTGCGTTAATTTTTATTTCTATCGGAGCGACATTTTGGAGGATAGTAATTAAAAAGGATTATATTATCGAATCGCAAGTTGATTGCGACCCATATAGTGAAAACTGCTTTGTGTGGGAATGTGATCCGGAATCATTCGAAGAAGGGGAAGCCTGTACGGGAAATATGGAAGAAGATGTTTGGTATTTCAAAGTTGTCAGAAGAAATGCCAGTGATATTCCTTTTTGCGATCCGGATGCGGATGAAGAATGTGAGCCGTTTTTGTGCTCTGAGGGCGAGAAGGATTGCGGGGAGGAATTTTGCACCGAGGAAAATATGGAAAATTATTCCGCAACAAGTTGCAATGATCCTGCTATTTTTTCCGCTCAAAATCCAATTGAAGAAACCGACAAATGTCTTGAGGAAGATGACTGTGCGGAAGATGCGGAAGCTTTGGAAGAAGCTGGCGAGGAAGAGGAAATTGACATATTGGAAAATCAAGAGGAGGATTTAAATAGTGAAGAAGGCGATATTACAAAAGAAGATGATGATGCAGAGGAGAATATGCCAATGGAAAATGCTGATCAAGCCGTGCCAATAGAAATAATTCCATTATAATTTTTTTTATGTATAATAAAACGCAGTGGGTGGAAATTGGGATTTGGTTGATTTGAAATTAAGGAATTAAAAAAAGTTATTATTATGTTGTTAAAAAAATTGAAAAAAGAAATCATTGGAGATGATTCTATATTCAAAAAGGGAAATAAAAAATACAAGATGCCTGAGTATTGCCCCAATAAGCACTATAAGCATTTGTGCGACAGCGATTATTATCGTGCTTTGATAGTTTTGAGGCATTACATTAAAATTATTTCTGATTTTTATTTTAGCGAAAAACAAAAAGCTAAAAATATTGATTTATTCATGTTCACTCCTAGTATTTCTTCTCCTATGGGTCCAGGATCTGATTCGAAACCTGTTCCTATAAAGTTTGGAAATTTGAAAACTTTTTTAGTTGATTCGTCTCAATTCGGATTTGAGCCCTTACTTTTGAATGGATTAGAAAAAGTTTATTGCTATTTGCCGTCTATGCGGGGAGAGGATTCTGATAAGCGTCATCTTAATCAATTCTATCATTGTGAAATGGAAATGAAGGGTAGGTTGGATGATTTGTTGCCAATAGTTGAGGGGTATATAAGGACATTAGCTGAAGTGATTTTTACAATGAATAATATTGTTAAAAAAATAAGTGAAAATTCAGAAAAAACACGCCGATACATGGAGGTAATAATGAGAACTAAAGAATTTCCAAAAATTACATTTGACGAGGCGATTGATATATTGGTAAAAAATGATAAAAGAGAGTTGGTTAATTTTACCAGTCATGGTAATGACATCAGTTGTGAGGGCGAAATTGAGCTTATGAAAATCTTGAAAGTAACAACCCCTATTTGGCTTACTGATTTTGATAGGGATAGAGTTCCTTTTTATCAAAAACCGAATCCAAAAAATCCTAATAAGACAATTAATGCTGATTTGCTTTTCCCACCTATAGTGGAAAATTCTTTTGGAGGAGAAGTGGTTGGTTCCGGACAGCGCCAAGATAATGTGAATGAAATATATGAATCTCTCAAAAGACAAGAAAATATTTCGCCAAAACCATATGAATGGTATATTGACTTAAGGAAACAACCTAATTATAAGACCACTTCAGGTTTTGGTTTGGGTATTGAAAGATTTATTGCTTGGAGTTTAGGAAAGGATAATATACGGGATGTTATTTTATATCCCAGAATTAAAAATATTGAAACCCGCCCATAATATTAACTTTAAATAATATGAATAAAAAAGAATTTGATAATTTTTTCAAGCCATATTCAAAAAATGTCGATAATGCTAATAAACATGGTTTTTGGAAGCTATCTGATGCCTTAATTATGCAAATTATAAGGGACAATATTCCTGTTGATATTGGAGAGGAATCAATCATCTTGGATGCTGGAGGAGGAACAGGAAGATGGGTTTGTGATTTAAGCAAAATCTATAAATCAAAATTTATTGTATATGATTTGTCTAGCGATATGCTTGAAGAGGCGGAAAAAAATATCAAAAATTCAGATATTGAAAGTAGAGTACAACTGATTGAAGGGGATTTGAAAAATATGGAAAAATTAAAATCTGACTCAATTGATTATGTTATCAGTATTTATAGTCCGATAAGTTTTATATACGAAAAAGAAAAGGCGTTCAGTGAAATATATAGAATTTTAAAAAAAGGCGGAAAAGCTATTATAATGGGTCATGGCTTTTATAATGCTATTTTTTCAAAAATAAATAATTTTTGTGCTGAAGCTGTAGAACTGAATAATTTAGATGAGGAGAAAATGGTTAAGTGGGGTGATTATGTGCCAAAATTAAATGTTTTTTCTAAAGAAATATTGGAAAATGATTTGCAAAAAGCAGGTTTTTCTATCGAAAAAACTTATGGAGTTCCAGTATTTGTTCAACCTGGATATGAAGATTTTGACCCGGAAAATGTTAAAAGAAGTAGAATTTCAGATGCATTGGAGAGAGAGGATTTTTTCAGTAAGGTATTTGAATTGGAAATGAAATACAACAGTCATTCAACAGTTATAAATAGGGGTATGAATATGTTTGTGGTGGCTATTAAGAGTTAAATTAAAACAAAATGAACTTAATTATTCCAAAAAAATTAAAGAAAGGCGATATAATCGGGATTGTTTCTCCGTCAGCAGGCTTGGGTCCTATTTTTCCACATCGAATAGAACAGGCAAAAAAAAATTTATTGAAATTAGGATTCAATATTAAATATGCAAAAAATTCGCTGAAAAACAATGGTTACGTATCTGCCTCGGGAAAAGAAAGGGCTGATGATATTCACGAGATGTTTTTAGATAAAGAAGTTAAGGCGATAATCACAACAATTGGAGGTGACCATTCCAATCAAGTTTTAAAATATCTTAATTTTGATGTTATTAGGGACAATCCTAAAATTTTTATAGGATATTCAGATATCACAGTGCTTCATATGGCTTTTGCGGTAAAGGCTAACTTAAGGACTTATTACGGTCCCTGCATCATTTCTGAATTTGGAGAGTACCCTGAAGTTTTGCCATACACGTTGGAATATTTTGAAAAAGGAGTAATGGATAATAAGGTGATTGGTAACGTAAATCAGTCTAATTCCTGGACTTGGGAATTTTTGGATTGGTTTGAGAAAAAAGACCAAACCAGAGCCAGGAAGCTAACTCCTTCGAAAGGTTACGAATGGTGGAAGAAAGGAAAAGCGCAAGGGCAAATTTTTGGAGGTTGTATTCCATCCATGAATCATCTCACAGGAACTGAATACTGGGTAGATTTTAAAAATAAGATTATGTTTATTGATATCCCCGAATCAAGTCCGGGAGAAAAATTTCCTCTAGCTGATCTAGATTCATTTTTAGCTGATATAGATAATATAGGAGTGTTTAAGGATATAAAAGGGTTAATAATCGGAAGACCATACTTTTATAATGAAGATGATAATAAAGAACTTAGAAAAATTATTGATTATTATACAAAGAAGTATAATTATCCAATTTTATTTAATGCGAACATTGGTCATGTCTCTCCAATAATGACCTTGCCGTTAGGAGCTAAAGTGATGCTTGATTCTCGGAATAATATTTTTGAAATTAAAGAATCAGGTGTGGCTGGGTAAAAAATGATGAAAGTTATAAATAGAAAAAAATATAGTTATCCTCGTCAAAAAACAGATAAATGGAAAAAAGAAACCTTCCAGCCTCTTTCTGATTTAAAACTGAGATTGAAATTAGACGATGGAAATATGATTGAAAGTGCGGCATTCCATATGATTATGGATGGCAGGATGGAGGAGCATGCTTGTATTTCGACTCAAGTGGGTTGCAAATATGGTTGCAAATTTTGCACCTCGGGAAAAAACGGATATTTGAGAAATTTATCAAAGAAAGAAATGAAAGATGAGTTAAGAGTTTTAGCTAAGGAAGAAAAAACTGAAAAATTTGATTGTATTGTTTTTATGGGAATAGGTGAGCCATTGGATAATTATGACGAAGTTGTGAATTGTATGAGAGAGCTTATAGAAAAAAAGGATTTGTATAGCGGAATAAGAAGAATTGCCTTGGCGACAGTAGGAATACCTGACTCATTGAATAAGTTAGCGGAAGAAAAGCTTCCTATTGACCTTTGGGTTTCTTTGCACGCTTCGGATGATGAAAAAAGAAAAAAAATTATGCCTGCTGCCAATAAGTATTCAATTTCTGAAATTATTAAATCGGCTGAGGATTATTATAAAAAAACAGGCAGATTTATTTGGTTGAATTACATGTTGTTTTTAGGATTTAATAATCTTAATGAAGATGTTAAAAAACTGGCAAATTTGCTAAAAGACAAAAAGGAAATTTTTAAACTAATATTAACGGAACCCAATAACGATATTGACAATTATCAAAAGGCGGGTTATGGTGATTTATTAGAGTTTGAAGATAAATTAAGAAATAATGGGGTTGAAAATGAAATTGTCAGATTTATGACTGCAGGTAAGGATGTCGGAGCAGGTTGTGGAGAGTTCGTGTTTATACCTAAAAAATAGAATTTTTAATAAAAGTTCATTTACATTTCAAAAAATGGAGAGAAGCTATGAGAGATAAGAATTTTCTTGAAAAGGTTGAAAACGGCACGCAGTTTTCTGGTTATGCCAGAGTTCTCAAAAAGAGAGATTTTGGAAAAATATCATTCTGGAAAGTTCGCTTTCAAGAAGAAGATGTTCAGCTATTGATTCAAAAAGGATTAACTACTGATTATGAACAATTCAAAAAAGTGGGTTTAGGTAGTTTGATTTTCTTTGAAGGAGAGAAAATCGTAACTCAAAAAGGAGAGCCATCTATTTCTATTAAATCAGTTTATCTGGAGAAAGAAGGATGTGAAGTCCTTCAGAATAAGCTCGGAGGAATTAATCATCTGAGCAGAAGCGGAAATAAAGTTATGGATATTATTGCTAATAAATCTCTTTTTGATTATATTTTGATAATGTCTCAATTGAATGATGCTGTCAGGCAATTTCTGAGAAAAGAAGGATTTAGGGAATTTGTCACAGGCATTCTTCAGGAACATTTTGAAGGAGGTCAAGCCGAACCATTTCAAACGGTTTGCAAGGCTAATGGAAAAAAACTTTATTTGAGCTTAACCAGTGAATTAAAGCTCAAAAGGTTGATGGTAGCAGGATTTGAAAAGGTCTATGAACTTTCTCAATCCTTCAGGAATGAAGGAATTGATAGGATGCATTTACCGGAATTTACTCTACTGGAATTGTATGCAGTTAACCAGAATTATCACGATATGATGCAGTTATTGGAGCGAATGATTTTCCATGTTTTAACCAAGGTCACTGGGCAATCATCTATATTTGATGGTAATAGTGAAGTTTGCTTTAAACCTCCTTTTGCCAGGAAAACTTTTGATGAAGCTTGTCTTGAGTTTCTGGGAATTAGAGGGGATAAATGCACGGCTACTTGGTTGGCGAGAAAATTTTCTGGGGTCTTTTTCGAGGATATGGATGAATTTACTTGGACAATGAAATTAGTAGATAAGATTTTCACCCCCAATTTTATTGAGCCAACTTTTTTAGTGGATGTTCCGTCGGGAATATCTCCATTTGCCAAAAGAAATTCTCAAAACGAGAAAATGTCTGAAAGTGCCTTTTTTATTGCAATGGGGGTGAATATGGCAACTATTTCAACTGATGAAAATGACATGAAAAAAGTTTCTTCTCTCTTAATAGAACAATCCGAGAGAACAGGAAGAGTAATAAATGAGGATTATCTTAGTGCATTAGGATTCGGTCTTCCACCGACGGCCGGAATAGGCTTCGGTCTCAATCGTTTCTATATGCTTTTTCAAGAAGGCGAAAAGAATGCGAGAGAGACTTGTATCTTGCCAGTTTTTTAATGCAGTTATTTGTACGAGCATAAGGGGCTTTATGGATTTCCATTCGGCCTCTTTTTTATTTGTCAGATTTGTTTTTCTAAATTTTTTTATGTATAATAAAACGCAGTGGGTGGAAATTGGGATTTGGTTGATTTGAAATTAAGAATAATTTAATGGAAGAGAATATTGCGAAAATTTTAGGGGTGGTGGCTGTTATAATACTCGGAAGCGGACTGATATTAGGTGAAGAAACCTTACGGGAAAAATTTTTACGGACAAAATCAATTGTAATCCGCTGGGCTGTTTATTCAATTCTTGATTATGGATTAACAGGACTTAGCATTCTTTTGATAATCATATTTAAGCAGGCAGGATCGGGTTTTGCGGAAGCATTTTTTGCGATGTGGGCTTTTGATTTTATTTCAGCCACCTTACTTCTTATTATCTGCATTAAATCAGGAAAAGATTTGACTTTAGGACAAGAATATAGAAGATCTATTGGGAAAATTTTTTCTAAATCAAAAATGGTCGGTATGACTTCTTTTTTCATTTTTGCACTGAAAGCGTCTATTTGGGATGGCCCGGAAAGAATGGTCGAATACTTTAAAAATGAACTCAACACTATCTTTAAAAAAGGACTGGTTATTTTTTTTATGACATCGCTTCAAGCAGTGTTTTGGACAGGTACCTATTCTTTGGGGTATGATGGGATTATGAGATTTTTAAATAATATATAATCAAGTTTATTTTTTGCGGTTTTATCCGGAATTGCGCAGAATTATTTTTTTATGAACATACTTTTTGTTTCGAGAGATTTGTCAGGCGGAGATTTGGCGTATAGATTGAAAAATGAAGGCAATGACGTGCGACTTTTCATCGATGATCATGATTTGAAAAAATGTTTCGATGGAATGGTTGAAAAAACAGACAATTGGGAAAAGGATCTTGAATGGGTCGGAAAAGAGGGGATGATTGTCTTTGATAGCACTGGATATGGAAAAATTCAAGATGAGTTGAGAAAAAACGGATATTCCGTTATCGGAGGATGCGAAATGGGAGACAAGCTCGAGCATGATCGGCAATACGGACAAAAAATATTTTCTGCTTGCGGAATTGATATTGCTCCAACGGAAAGATTCGATTTATTGGAAAAAGCAGTTGCATTTGTGAAAAATAATGAAGGACCTTGGGTTATTAAGCAAAATGGACATCAAGATAAGACTTGTAACTATGTGGGAGAATTTAAGGACGGAAGGGATGTTATTGATGTTCTTGAATCTTATTTTCAAAATAAGGAAAAATGTATTCCGGTAGATTTGCAAAAAAGGGTATATGGAATTGAAATTGGAGTGGCGAGATATTTTAATGGAAATGATTGGGTTGGTCCTATCGAAATTAATATGGAGCATAAAGATTTATTTGCGGGATGTATAGGTCCGAAAACCGATGAAATGGGAACTTTGATGTGGTATGAAAAGGATGAAAACAATAAATTATTCCAAGCTACACTGGAAAAATTAAAACCATTTTTTCAGAAAATAGATTTTCGTGGCGATGTTGATATAAATTGTATTGTTAATAAAGGTAAAATTTTTCCATTGGAATTGACAACAAGATTTGGCTGGCCTGCTATTCATGCACAAGAATCTTTGCATATATCCGATTGGAGTAAATTTTTAAAAGCGGTGGCGGACGGAGAAAAATACGAATTAAAATATAAAGATGGATTTTCTATGACTGTTTTGATTGCGGTTCCTCCTTTTCCATATAAAGTTGATAATGAAAAATATTCATTTAGGAATAAAGAAATTTATTTTTCATCTAAATTAACAGAAGATGAAATTAAAAATATTCATTTCGATGAAGTTTATAGGGATGATGACGGGAAATTTAGGATAGCAGGAGATTCCGGATTTGTTTTGAATGTTGCATGTTCAGGCGGGACAGTCGGGGAGGTTAGAGAGAATATTCATAGAATAATTAAAAAAATTATAATTCCGAAAAAGTTTTACAGAAATGATATCGGGATGAAGTTTGAACAGGAAGATGGGGAAAAATTGAGAAAGTGGGGTTGGATATAATATTTAGTAGATGTATTGATTTAATTTGTGGTATAATTATAGGGCAATAAAAAATAAAATAATATAATATAAAAATAAAAAAATGTTTTGCCAAGATGCTTCAGCACCATTTCTATTTCTTTTTTCCGACATAGCTCCTCAGTTGTTATATTATTCACACTTTACCGGAATAATAGCAACCTTAGTTATAGGATCTTATGTTTTTTTCAAGAATACTTCTTCCATAAGCGCATTTTTGATTTTTATTGTGGCGATTTTGTTTTCTTTGTGGTCGATTTTTGATGTAATTACATGGGTCAATATCGACAGCAGAATCATAATGCTTTCATGGGGACTGATGAATTTGGTTGAACCTTTGATATACTTAACTCTTTTGTATTTCGTTTCTCATTATCTGAAAGAAAAAACCGATTATCGATTCAAATTTGTCGTAGTTATTCTTTTTCTGCCGATTTTATTTTTGCTTTCGACGACATATAACTTGAAGTATTTTGACCTTTCGGTGTGCGAATCAATACAGGGAGAATTGATGAAATATAATTATTCCTTCGAAATATTATTATCCGCTTTAATTATTTATTTTCTTGTGAAGAATTTAATATTTATCCGTGAAGGAATGTCAAGGAAACATATCGTAATATTTTCTTTAGGGGTTATATTTTTTATCATTTCTTTTTCGTGGGCGAATATAGTTGGAAATATTACCACTGATTGGGAAATAACCCAATACGGACTATTCGGAGCCCCTGTTTTTATGGGTGTTTTGGCATATTTAATCGTTCGTTACAAAGCTTTTAATGTAAAAGTATTCGGAGTGCAAGCTTTGATGCTCTCATTGATAATTATTATTGCCTCTGAATATTTTTTTATTGATTCTTTGGTGAATTTTATTTTAGTTGGGATTACTTTAATTTTAGCGTTGGGGTTTGGGTATATTTTGACCAAATCAGTAAAACGGGATATTCAGCAAAAAGAAGAATTGGAGGTTTTAAGTCAGCAATTGGTGAAAGCGAATATTCAATTGAAAAAGTTGGACAAAGCCAAGTCTGAGTTTATCTCCATCGCTTCACATCAATTGCGTACTCCGCTCACGGCAATCAAGGGGTACTTGTCTTTGGTTGTCGAAGGTTCATATGGACAAGTGGATGATTCTGTTAAAAACGCTTTGCAAAAAGCTTATAGTGCCAATGAGCGATTGATTCTTTTAGTGGAAGACTTACTCAATGCTTCGCGAATTGAATCTGGAAGAATGAAATATGATTTGGCAGATGCGCGATTAGAGGATTTGGTTAGTCAATCGTGTGATAGTTTGGCGCTCAAAGCTGAAGACGAAGGATTATTTTTGAAAGTCAACGCTCCAAAAAGTCCATTGCCTGTTTTTCACGTTGATGGAATCAAGGTACGCGAAGTTATTTCCAATTTTATCGACAATGCAATTAAATATACTGAAAAAGGAGGGGTGGAGATCGGATTTGAAAGCGATTCAAACTCAGTGAAAATTATTGTTTCCGATACTGGAATTGGAATACCGAGAGATGAAATTCCATATCTTTTCAAAAAATTCTCTCGCGGTAAAAATACCTCAAGACTTAATGCCACTGGAACTGGTTTAGGTTTGTTTGTGGCGAAAAATATTATTGAAGCGCATGGCGGAAGGGTTTGGGTTGAGTCGGACGGCATCGGAAAAGGTTCGCGCTTCTACATTCAACTTCCCCTAAAATGGATTGACCCTAATATCAGCACCGAAGTGGGGATGAAGGAGGGGGAATAGGTGATTTTTGCGTGTTTTTGTAATATAAAAAACAAGGAAATATTTCCTTGTTTTTTTGTATTTTTCTATATTTTTTCTTTTTCCAGTTTCCTGATTTCTTCCAAAAGAGTGGGGAGGATGTCTTTTTCTTTGACGCTTTTGATGACTTTTCCTTTGGCAAAAATAGCTCCCATTCCTTTTCCTCCGGCTACTCCGATATCCGCTTCTCGGGCTTCTCCGGGACCGTTAACCACGCATCCCATTACAGCTACCTTAATAGGTATTTTTATTTTCAAAAGCGCTTTTTCAACTTTGTTCGCCAATCCGATTAAATCAATTTCTGTTCTGCCGCAGGTAGGGCAAGAAATCATTTCCGGTCCGCGCCGCCGCAATTCAAGCGATTGCAAGATTGCCCAGCAAGTGTCCATTTCTTCCAGCGGATCAGCCGTGAGAGAAACGCGAAAAGTTGATCCAATGCCTTGATTTAACAAAACCCCGATTCCAATGGCATTTTTGATAGAACCCTTAAAGACAGTTCCTGCCTCAGTAACTCCAAGATGAAGAGGATAATCCACTCTTTTAGCTAGTATTTGATATGCCTGGATCATATGCGGGACATTGCTGAATTTAATGGAGATTAAGATATTTTTAAAATTGAATTTTTCCAAAATCCTGACATGACGCATCGCTGATTCAACAGCAGCTTTCGGAGTAGCTCCATATTTATTCAGAAGGTCTTGTTCGATTGATCCTGAATTAACTCCGATGCGGATAGGAATTTTTTTCTTTTTACAAGCATCAATGACAGCTTTTATTTTTTCTTCCGATCCGATATTTCCCGGGTTTATTCTCACCTTATCGATCCCCTGATTGATTGCTTCAAGTGCCAATTTGTAATCGAAATGAATGTCGGCAACCAGTGGAATATGAATTCTTTTTTTAATTTTTCCAATCGCCTTGGCGGCAGCCATATCCGGAACAGCTACGCGAATAATCTCACAGCCGGCTTTTTCCAGTGCGAGAATTTGCTTGACAGTGTCTTTGATATTGCGAGTGTCAGTGTTGCACATTGATTGGATGCGGACAGGATTATCTCCTCCCAACTTCAAATTTCCAACTTTGACTACGCGAGATTGATACTTTTTCATAGACATTGATTTTAGATTGTTTTAAGTGTATAAATAATAACAGCTTTATTATTGATTATCAAGGAGAATCTTGCTTATGGCAACAAGAAAATTTCAACGGAATATTGAGGACTTTGTGTGTGGTAATTGCGGAGCGGAAATTGAGGGGGATGGGTATACTAATCATTGCCCATTTTGTCTTTGGAGTTGTCATGTGGATGAAAATCCTGGAGATCGAGCGAAAAGTTGTCAAGGAATGATGAAACCGATCTCCATTCAGGTAAAAAACGGAAAACAAATCATTATTCATAAATGTCAAAAATGCGCTATGGAAAAATCTAACAAAGTTTCTAAAGACGATAATTTCAATGCATTATTGGAAATAATGAAAAAGCAAAGTAAAAATATCGGATGAGTAATAAATATACCTATTGAACAAAAAATGAAAGAGTGATAGAATAATTTTCGTATAGCAATATTGTTTTGGTTTCATATTAAAAAATAAAAAACAAATGAATAACATTAAGGGGGGTAAAAAGTTTTTCAAAAAACGGCTTATTATTGGCGGTGTTTTTTTATCGCTAATTTTTGTAGCAGGATATTATCTTATGACCGTAGACAAAAAAGACGTTATTTTGTCTTCAATTTCGGCATTTGAAAAAATATTCAGACTTTTGCCGGTGGAAAAAGACACAAAAGATGAAGTTGCCGCTATCAATAATTTAGCAGCAGAATTTATAAAAAAAGATGATATCGAAAAAAGATTTTTAATTTTACTTCAAAATAACATGGAATTGCGTCCAGGAGGAGGATTTTTGGGTCAATATGCGATATTGAAAATAAAAAACGGAGAAGTTATTTCGACGGTTGTAGAGGATGCAAACTTACTTGATCAAAGAATTACCACAAAAGTAGTTCCGCCGTATCCGTTTACTAGAATGATGAGTATTAAAAAATGGAAATTTCGCGATTCAAATTTTTCCCCAGATTTTCCTACTAATACCGAAAAAGCAAAATACTTCTATCGTCTTAGCGGGGGAAATAGTAATTTTGACGGAGTTATTGCGGTGAATTCGGATGTTTTTGCGAATGTCTTAAAATTAACCGGACCAATCACTGTTCCTGGTTACGCTACGGAGTTTACTAGCGAGAATGCTGTTTTGAAGCTGGAAGAAGTTGTGGAAAAAGCTTACATTGAAAATCCAAATATCGATACAACCAATAGAAAAGCGATAATGAAAATTATGGCAAATGTGATTATTGAAAAATTAGCGCATATCAATAATATTCCAAAAATTTCAGAGTTTGTCTTAGAAGAGCTTCGCAATAAAAATGTTATGTTTAATTTCAATGATGCCCAATTACAAGCATCCATAGAAAAAGTTCATTGGGATGGTAAAGTTGCTCAGGATTGGAACGATGATTATTTGATGATGGTGGATGCGAATATGGGAGCGTTAAAATCCGATTATTTTATTGATCGCAGTGTTTCGTATAATATTGATTTGACAACTGAAAAGCCAACTGTCGAGTTGAAAATTTTATATAAACATAATGCCACTTATGGTGATTGGAGAACTAGTGATTATCATTCATATTTGCGTGTATATGTTCCCAAAGGGTCAACACTCATTGATCGTAAAATGGTTAGCTATCCATTGATTGATGAGGATTTTGGAAAAACTTATTTTGGATTTATCTGCCATGTTCTTATCAATGGACAAACGGAAGCATATATAAAATACGAACTTCCATCTGAATTTAAGGAAAAGGAGTATCGCCTACTTATTCAAAAGCAGTCAGGAGTGGGAGATGTTCCGATAAAAGTTCATATGAAAAATAGCAAAGGAGAGTTTGATTATGAGGGAATTCTTAAAAAAGACTTAAATTTGGAATTTTCAGAAAATTAATACCGGATATTTCGAGGTATTTTATTTTTTTAAAAAATTTGTTAAGATTATTGTATGCATGATAAAAGGTTTCGAAAAAAAATCAAAATAATCTGGGTAGGTATTTCGCTTCTTGCAGTTGTTGCTATGATTGTTTTTTTGATTGCTCCATTGTTTTTATATTAAATCAATTGAGATGAGTAGAACAAATTTAATTTTTTCCACTGGAATATTTGTAGGTGTTTTAGCGTTGATTGTTTTATTATTTATTCCTTCATTCAATGAATATAATAGAAATCAAAAAATAAACAAGGAAATAGAAAAATTAAGCAAGCAAGCAGAGCAGTTAAAAGAAAATAATGCTCATTTGAGTGAAAAAATTGAATATTTTAAAACTGAAGCGTACAAGGAAAGGATTGCTAAGGAGAGATTAAATATGCAAAAACAGGATGAACAAATTGTTTCCGTAAAACAAAGCGTTTCCGCAATAATTGATGATGTCGAGAATAATAATGATAACAAAGAAGATCTGAAAATGAAAACGGAAAATAAAGAAGCAAATTATAAAAAATGGTTTAGTTATTTTTTTGGTAATTTATAAAAAATTAATGAGCAGGAATGGGAAGGAAAAAAAGGAAAAAAAAGTGAGCTGGTGGACGGCAGCCATGTCTTTCGGCGTTTTTATTCTGTTTATTTTTGTTTTGTTAAGTTTTTTTATTTATCGAAATTATGAAAATAGTTTTGCGAAAAAAATAGTTGCTTATATTCATTTTCCCGCTGTAGCAGTGGATTATTATCATTTTATAAGTTTGTCAAATCTTAATGAAGATTTGCAATCGGTTAAAAATTTTTATGAAAATCAGGATTTTTCCAAGGAAGGTTTGCGTGTTGATTTCTCTACGGAAGACGGAAAAAAGCGTTTAAAAATAAAAGAAAAAGATATTTTGAATAAATTGATAGCAGATAAAGTTATTGAATTAGTGGCAGAAGAAAATAAAATAATAATTTCAAAAGAGGATGTTGATCAGAACGTTTCCAGAAAAATTGAAGAGTTTGGAAATGAAGAAAAAATAAAAAACAATTTGGAAAAATTATACGGATGGAGTATGGAAGATTTTAAAAAGAAGATTGTCCGTCCAAGTTTGTATCGCGATGAGATGGAAAAAATTATTCAAAAGGAATATAATCAAAAAGAAAATGATAAACAAAAAGATAGGATGCAACAAGCTTGGGAAAAATTGTCTAATGGAGGGGATTTTGTTTCCATAGTAAAGGAATTTTCACAAGGAGAAACAGCTGAGCAGGGCGGAGAATTGGGGTGGTTTTCGCGAGAGCAAATTTTGGATGAATTGGCGGAGACATCTTTTTCATTGAAAGAAGGGGGTAGAAGCGGCGTAATAGAAAGTGAATTAGGCTATCATATCATAGAAGTGGAGGAAAAGAAGATTGAAAATGACAAAGAGCTAATTAGAGTGAGGCAAATCTTTCGCCCTAAAACTAATTTGAATGATTGGTTAAATGAAGAAATGAAAAAAAGAAAAGTTTGGATTTTTATTGATGGATATTTTTGGGATTTATCTTCCGGATCAGTTGAATTTTCAGATAGTGATTTGCGTGAATTTGAACAAAATGAAGATAGTTTTATTTTGTAATAATGTGATGGTATTTAAAAAAATAATAATTAAATTAAATAAAAAATATGTCAAAGCCAATAGTTAGTGAGGATCTTTGTATCGGGTGTGGAACGTGTGAAGCTCTTTGCCCGAATGTGTTTAAGATTGAGGATGGAAAATCTCATGTTATTTCGGAAAATTGTGAAGATTGTAATTGTCAAGAAGCAACGGAAAGTTGTCCGGTAAATGCTATTTCAGTCGAAGAATAAGAAAAAATTTTGTATTAATTGAGGAGGCGCTTTTTGCGCCTCTCTCCTGGTTCCTTTTATGGACATAATTATTTTTTAATTTTATGTTTTGTTTTATATGAAAAAAGAAAAAATAAAAAAAGAAAATATTGAAAATATGTTTAATAGTATTGTTGATATAGATAAACCGGAAGACAAAAAGATGCAAAATATTCAAGACGAACTGGAATGTTGCACGGGAACAAAGAAAAAGATATTTTTTGCGGTTATTTTGTTAATATTTTTTTCTTCGTTTTTTGGTGCGCTGTTCGGATTTTTATCTGGAGGGTTGACAGCAAAATATTTTAATAAGAAAGAAGAAATAAAAGGGATTAAGTCCGAAACTATTTCTATTTCAGATAAGGAATCTTCTGTGGTAAATGCCGTAGAGAAGGCTAATGTTAGCGTTGTGAGTATTATAGTTTCTAAAGATGTTCCAAAATTTCGAAGTTTCTTTGATGACCCATTTGGGTTCAGGCCGTTTTTTTCTCCATTTGATGATAATAGTAGTAATAGTGGGTCTACGGAAAAAATGGAAATTGGTGGCGGATCCGGTTTTATTGTTTCGATGGATGGAATTGTCGTGACAAATAAGCATGTAGTTAGTGACGAAAATGCGGAATATACTGTTATCACAAGTGACAGCCAAGAACATAAAGCAACTATTATTGCGAGGCATCCGACTATGGATATCGCTTTATTAAAAATAGAAGGAAATAATTTTTCCGCTATTGATTTGGGAGATTCGGATAATTTGAAAGTAGGACAATCCGTGATTGCTATCGGAAATCCGCTTGGAGAATTTTCCAATAGTGTGAGTTTGGGAATAATTTCTGGATTAAAGAGAGATATTGTTGCCGGTTCGGGAATGGGAGATTCTGAAAAACTTATGGGAATAATACAAACTGACGCGGCGATAAATCCCGGCAATTCTGGCGGACCACTTTTGGATATAAACGGAGATGTTATCGGAGTTAATGTGGCAGTGGCGCAAGGAGCGGAAAATATCGGATTTGCTCTCCCTGTAAATGTCGTGAAAAAAACCTTGGATCAAATCAATGAAAATGGAAAAATTTCTGTGCCTTTTATTGGGGTAAGATACGCGATTATTAATGGAGAAATACAAAAAGAAAATAATTTGCCTTTTGACTACGGCGCTTTAGTGGTTCGTGGAGAAAAAATCACAGATTTAGCAGTAACACCGGCTTCTCCGGCAGACAAAGCGGGGATTGTAGAGAATGATATAATTTTGGAAATAGCAGAAGAAAAAATAACCGAGAAAAAGACTCTTTCTGATTTGGTTTCTCAACATGAAGTAGGAGAAAATATTGCAGTAAAATTTTGGCACAAAGGCGAAATAAAAGAAGTCCAAATTAAATTAGAAGAAAGGAAATAATATTATGGATATAAATAAGCTCACAAATAAAAGTCAAGAAGCGTTGCGCGCGGCGCAGGAAAAAGCCTTATCCTATAATCAAATGCAAGTTGATGTTTTTCACTTACTTTCTACACTGATTGTTCAAAGTGATTCTATCGTTTCGGTTGTTTTGCGCAAAATGGAAATTAATATTGATGATATTGTCGGAGAGCTTGCGAGTGAAATAGAAAAAATGCCAAAGAGTTCGGCAGGTGCAGTCGGACAAATTTATGTGAGTCAAGATCTGACTAGAATCATAGAACAGGCTGGAAAGGAAATGGAAATGATGAAAGATGATTTTATTTCCACCGAGCATCTTTTTTTAGCAGTGTTGTCTGTGCAAAATATAGCAAGAAAAATCCTAGAAAAAAGAGGAATAAATTATGATAAAGTATTAAAAATTCTTTCGGAAATTCGCGGAAATCAGAGGGTGGATAGTCCGGAACCGGAAGGTAAATTCCAGTCATTGGAAAAATATACAATTAATTTGACACAATTGGCAAGAAATGAAAAGCTGGATCCGGTAATTGGAAGAGACGCAGAAATTCGTCGCGTCGTGCAAGTTTTAAGCCGAAGAACAAAAAATAATCCTGTTTTAATCGGAGAAGCGGGAACAGGAAAAACAGCAATTATTGAAGGTCTCGCGCAGAGAATTGTTTCTGGAGATGTTCCGGAAAATCTCCGCGATAAGGAAATTGTGAGTTTGGATTTAGGTGCTCTTTTGGCAGGTGCCAAGTTTAGAGGAGAATTTGAAGACAGGCTCAAAGCAATTTTAAAAGAAATTGAAAGATCAGCGGGAAAACATATTGTTTTTATAGATGAACTTCATACTTTGGTTGGAGCGGGAGCAAGTGAGGGAGCGTTGGATGCTTCTAATATGTTAAAGCCCGCTTTGGCGCGAGGGAAAATGAAAACAATCGGCGCGACTACAATCAGAGAATATCAAAAATATATTGAAAAAGATGCGGCGCTCGAAAGAAGATTTCAGCCGGTTTTGGTTTCTGAGCCTTCAATTCAGGATGCGGTAGCAATTTTGCGTGGCATCAAAGAGAAATATGAAATTCATCATGGCGTAAAAATTACCGACGAAGCTATTTTGGCAGCAGTTAACCTTTCCTCGCGCTATATTAGTGACAGATTTTTGCCAGACAAAGCAGTTGATTTGATTGATGAAGCGGCATCTTCACTGAAGATAGAAATTGATTCAATGCCGGCGGAAATTGATCAGATGGAAAGAAATATTCGTCGTATGGAAATTGAGAAAAAAGCGCTGGAAAGAGAAAAAAATAGTAAGACTAAGAAAAAAATAAATGAAATATCTAAAGAAATAGCCAATCTTAAAGAGAAATTTCAAAAAATAAGTCTCCAATGGAAATCGGAAAAGGATTTGATTATGACAATAAGAAAAGGGAAAAAGGAAATTGATCAGCTAAAATCGGAGGCAGATGTTTTGGAGCGTCAAGGAAAACTTGAGAAGGTGGCTGAAATTCGATATGGAAAAATTCCGGAATTGGAGAAAAAAATAAAACGGGAAAGTGTAAAATTGAATAAAATTCAAAAAAACGAAGGAATACTAAAAGAAGAAGTTGTGGAAGAAGATATCGCGAAAGTAGTTTCGCGCTGGACCAATATTCCTGTTTCAAAAATGTTACAAGGAGAGATAAAAAAATTGGCGAATGCGGAAGGTGAAATCGGAAAAAGAGTTATTGGACAAGAAGAGGCGATAAAATCGGTAGCAAATGCAATTCGAAGATCGCGAGCGGGGATTTCCGAAGAAAACAGACCGATCGGTTCATTTATTTTTCTTGGTCCTACTGGAGTTGGAAAAACGGAGTTAGCAAAAGCACTTACGGAATTGCTTTTTAATGATGAAAGAGCAATGGTACGTTTGGATATGAGTGAATATATGGAACCGCATTCAACCGCAAAAATTATCGGTTCGCCGCCGGGATATGTCGGATATGAAGAAGGCGGGCAACTTACGGAAATAGTTAGGCGCAGACCGTTCAGTGTGATTTTGTTTGATGAAATAGAAAAAGCGCATCCACAAGTGTTCAATATTCTTTTACAGCTTCTTGATGATGGGAGGCTCACGGATGCAAAAGGAAGAGTTGTTAATTTCAAGAACGCGGTGATAATAATGACATCAAATATTGGATCTGATTTGATTTATAAAATGCATGAGGTTGGTTTTCGTCACAAGCGAGACGGGAGTTCTATAAACGAAAAAGAAATACGGGAAAAAATAATGGAGAGTTTGCGAAGAAATTTCAAACCTGAATTTTTGAATCGTTTGGATGATATAATAATATTTCATCCGCTCGGAAAAAAAACATTGGAAAAAATAGTGCAATTGCAACTTGAAATAGTGCGCCAGCGACTAAGCAAAAAAGGAATTCATTTGAAAATAGAAAATAAAGTAGAAAAATATCTTACTGAAAAAGGATATGATCCGTCATATGGAGCCAGGCCATTAAAAAGAGTTATTCAGTTGGAAATTTTGGATGAGTTGGCGCTTCGGATAATTGAGGGTAGAATAAGAGAAGGAGATATGGTGAATGCGGTACTTTCAAAGGGAAAGATAGTTTTGCGGTAATACGGAAAGTTTTTCGGTTAATAGAAAACAGATAAGTTTTAATTTCTAAATTTTGTGTTTTTTCATTTTGCGTCATTTTTTTTCTCGTTGATATTTTTTGCGGGAATGGAGCTAGTTGCCTTTTATCCGAGGATGTTTTTTTATGCTTTGTTTCTATTGCCATTTGTCGCCTTTTGGGCGAACAGAAGAATTTCTTGCAAGAATTATTTTTCAATTATTCCGGTGGTTTTTTCAGTTTCATCAGTTTTACTTTTATATTTGATTGATACGGGGATTGAAAAGCAAATATTTATTGTAGCGAGTTCTTTTATGCAATATATAACATTCCTGAGTGAATGCCGTCTTAAACGTTATAAAATGGACCAGACCGCCAAAGGATTGATGGCAGCCTCTTTGATGACTACACTCTTTTTTTTCTATACATCAACCTATGGAGTGTATTTGAATTTTGCCATTTCTCTTTGGATATTAATGATGGTTTTTTTGGTAGTTACTTTTTTGGTAAGTTATCAGTATTTGAAAATAATAAATTCGGAAAAGTTAGCTGTGTGGAGATACAGTATAATTATGGGATTGATTATGGCGGAAATCTCGTGGGTGGTGAATTTTTGGCCGTTTGGTTATCTTACTACTGGCGCAATTCTGCTGATGTTTTATTATATTATATGGGATATGGTGCAAAGTTATTTTTTGAATTTGCTTTCAAAAAAAAGAGTTGTCGCCAATATGGTTTTGTTTGGTTTTCTGATAGGATTTATTCTTTTCAGCTCACGCTGGCTTCCCAATGTGTAAAGTAAGATATTCAAATTAATTAATTTTAAAAAATATGAATGATAATGTCGAAAAATTCGGGGGAAAAAAGCTAATAAAGATTATTCTGTTTGTGATTGCGATTTTCGTGATCGGCGGAATTGGCGGAGTTTTTTCTGACCGATATTTGCTTCCGAAAATATCCCAATATCCGTTTTTTTCCAAGTGCGCTTTTTTGAAAAAGGCTAATGAAAACGTTACTGTTATTGAAAAAACCGAGCAAGTTATAGTAAAAGAAGAAGATTCGATTGGGAGAATAATTTCTCGTCCATCAAGCGCAATGGTTAATATTTTGTCCATTGGCAAAAGCGGGTTATTAAAAAATGGATCGGGTTTCGTGGTTACTGGTGACGGATTGATTGTGACATATCTTGATGCGATTATTGCGGAAGACGCGGCATATAAAATTTTTATTTCCGATGGTTCGGAATATGATGCCGAACTGGCGGGAATTGATGATTATTCTAATCTAGTGTATTTGCGAATTTCCAAATCAAATCTACCAACTATTTCTTTTGTTAATTCAGATGAGATTGAAGCAGGAAAAAAAATAATAGTTTTGGGAAATTCCGCTATGCAATATCAAAACCAGTTAGCGATGGGAATCATAAGTTCGCCGGAAAATACATTTAATCTAGCGGGAAAAACCGTTTCATTTTCAGATAAATTCGAGGGAGTGCTGGGAATCGGAGCAGACTTATCAGATCGATTTATTGGCGGACCGGCGGTTGATTATAATGGAGATGCGATTGGATTGATCGGGAAAATAAAAATCGATAATCAGGATAAATATTTTATCATTCCCGCTAATGAGATCAATCGTTCAATTGGATTAGTGATAAATGGAAAATTAAAGGAGCGAGCAAAATTGGGAATCTACTATATTTCGCTGACGAAATCATATGCCGCATCGGGAAAAAGTTCCAAGGAAAAAGGTGCTTTGATTTTTTCTCCTTCTGGAATTCAAAGTTTAGCATTTTTGTCTGAATCAAACGGGGAAAAAGCAGGGCTTTTATTGGGAGATATAATAATTTCAGTCGATGGAAAAGAGGTGAACCCCGATAATTCTTTGGCGGAAATCATAAGTCGTTATCAAACCGGAGACAAAGCAATTTTCCACATTCTCCGTTTCGAAAAAGAAACAGATATCGAAGTGAATTTTTAAGTTAAGTATATATAAAAACCGCTCGCGTTATGTGAGCGGTTTTTAGTATTTTAAAAAATTGTTTCTTTATTTCTTTATCGCTTTGATTTTTTCTGGTTTTTTTTCTGTCTTCTTTTCTTTCACTGTTTTTATTGCAGCCGCTTTTTTAGCAGCGGATTTTTCTGTGAGCTTTTTAAAGCGATCAACTCGTCCGGTGGTGTCTATTGTTTTTTTCTTTCCGGAAAAAAACGGATGGCAATTGGAGCAAATTTCAACCTCCATATTTTCAATAGTTGAACCGGTTTCCAAAACAGCACCGCAGGCACAAGAAATCTTAGCCTCATTGTAGTATTTTGGGTGAATTCCTTTTTTCATAGTTTTTTAGCGAATATTAAATTATTTTTTAATTACCCAATCAGACTAGCATAAAGATTTGCGATTGACAAGTGTGGAGCATCTGCTATACTTTTATACATGCCCGATAAGGGTAAATATACATATATTCTCCTAATCTTGTCCTGTTTGAAGCCAATTTATCGGTTCAAATTCGAGATTTTTATCAAGGAGAGTATAGACGTTTTTCCCGATGTTTTTTGGGAAGATTAATTAATTTAATTTAAGGAAAAAAAATGACAACAGAAGAAAAAAAAGTGAAAACTAACAGTAAAGATTTTACTGTTAGTGAAGTAAAAAAATCGAAAGGAGATGATTTTTTCGCTGATTTTAATTTGGATGATTTAAAAATGACGATGGAAGAAATGCTTGAAGCGGGAGTGCATTTCGGACACAAAAAATCCAGAAGGGATCCGCGAATGGAGCAATTCATATACGGAACTAAAAAAGGAGTAAATATTATTAATTTGCAAGCAACAGCGGTAAATTTGGAAAAAGCGCTTGCATATATCTCTGAAATAAAAAAGAGTGGAAAAAAAATTCTCTTTGTTGGAACAAAAAAACAAGCCAAAGATTTGGTAAAATCCGCCGCCAAGAGATGTCAGATGCCTTATGTAATCGAAAGATGGTTAGGTGGAACATTCACTAATTTTTCCAATATCAAAAAAAGAACGAAATATTTAAAAGATCTTCAAGCACAAATAGAAAGTGGAGAGTTGAAAAAATATACCAAATTTGAGCAATCGAAGAAAAAAGAAGAAGCAGAAAAACTGGAAAGAAGAATGGGAGGAATTAAAAATATGGACGATCTTCCGGCGGCGATTTTTGCGATTGATACAAAAGAAGATGCAGCGGCTATTACTGAAGCGATTAAAAAAAATATTCCAGTGATTGCATTGGTAGATACTAATGTTAATCCGACAAGAGTCAATTATCCTATTCCATCAAACGATGACGCAGTTTCTTCTATAAAATTGATGCTTGGATATGTATGTCGGACAATTATCAAATAGTTTGAATTTACCAGTAAAATAAAAATAATATTAAGAAGTAAAAATATATGAGCTTAGAGTTGATTAAAAAAATTAGAGAAAAAACTGGTGCCGGAATGGTGGATATAAAAAATGCAATCGAAGAAGCAAAAGGTGATGAAGAAAAGACGATTGAACTTTTACGTAAAAAAGGTCAGAGCAAAGCGGCAAAGAAAGCAGGACGAGAGGTTAAAGAAGGCATTGTGGTTTCATATATCCATTCAAACGGAAAAATCGGATCGATGGTTAAACTTTATTGTGAAACCGATTTTGTCGCTCGTAACGAAGAATTTATCAGTTTAGCAAAGGATATCGCAATGCATATCAGCGCAATGGATCCGAAATTTTTGTCGCCAGAAGATGTTTCATCCGAGCTTGTGGAGAAAGAAAAAGAAATTTGGATGGAGCAAATGAAGAATGAGAAAAAGCCGAAAGATATTTTGAAGAAAATTATTGAAGGAAAAGAAAAAAAATTTCGAGAAGAATTAGCGCTATTATCTCAGTCATTTGTCAAAGAACCGGAAAAGAATGTCGAGGAATTGATAAATGAAAAAATTGGCAAGATAGGTGAAAATATTCAAATAGGAGAGTTTATCAGGTATGAATTATAAGCGCGCATTTTTTGGTAATACAATATATTGATTATGTTTAAATATTCGGTTAAATTGTATGACTGGGAAAATCCCCGGTTATGTTCGAGTAATGCTGAGTTTGTCAATGGCGACAAGGTTATTGTAAGCTCCGATTTCGGAAATGATCTGGGTATAATTTTCGAATCTGCAATTAAAACAGAAGAAGATGCTGTAAATGTCATCGTTCGAAAGGCTACGAAACGTGATGTGGAAGTTTTTACAGAAAATTCCAAAAAGAAAGAGGAAATAACTAAGGCATGTCAGCGTGAAATTCGAGCGGAAAATCTGGAAATGAAGCTTATTGATACGCACATTACGCTAGGAAAAGGAAATATTTTGATTATTTTTACAGCTGATGGCAGAGTTGATTTCCGAAATTTGGTTAAAAATCTTTCCGGGATGTTTCATAGAAGTGTGCGCATGCAACAAATTGGATCTCGCGATGAAGCCAGGAAGCTTGGCGGATGCGGAATTTGTGGAAAAGAATTATGTTGCGTGAGATTCTCCGGAAATCTTCCCAGTATCTCTACTGAGATGGCAAAGATACAGCAAATTTCTCATCGTGGATCAGATAGAATATCCGGTCTTTGCGGGAGGTTGATGTGCTGTCTTTCCTACGAGGTTTATCAATATCGAAAAATGATGCAAGGAATGCCAGAGTTGTACAGCGCTATTCAAACCGGAAAAGGAAAGGGTACAGTAATTGAAATCAATGCATTGAATCAAAGTTTGAAAATAAAGATGGACGATGGTCAAATAATAACAATCAAAAAAGAGGAACTAAAATAATGTCATATTTATATCTAATTATCCCGCCCATTGTCATCGTTTTGAGTTTATCTATTTTACTTGTTTTGATTTCTCGAAAATCGCAAAATATTCTTGCAGAAAAAGAAAAAACAGAAAATGGCGATTACAAAGAAAATCAAAGGGAGGGAATTTTGAAAATGAGTGCCGGTAAATTCGGTCAATTTCTTTTGCGCATATCGGAAAAATCCGCCATCAGTTTTAAGGTTTTTTCTTTACGAGTGCACAATTTATTAGAAAAATGGCTCAAATATATCAAAGAGAAAAGAGCTGGCAATAGAAAGAATATTTCAAAAGAGAAAAACAACAAAATTGATTTTGATACTAAAAATAAGATTATTTCAAAAGAGGCGACAATTAAAAAGACAGAGAAAGAGAAGGTGGTTTTGGAGATGGCAATTCCGGTCAATAGAAGAAAAATAATGAGGCGTCCGATGATAAGAAAATCCGCTGTGTATCCGGAAACTCCGAAAATAGAAAGAAAAGATGAGCTGGAAAATATTCTGATTGAACGAATTGCGTCTGATCCGAGAGATGTGGAAGCCTATGAACGCTTAGGTGATTATTATTATGGGAGAAGAAATACTAAAGATGCTATTGATTGTTATAAGCAAGTGTTAAAACTTAGTCCAGTTAATAGAGCGGTTAAAATAAAATTGGGAAGAATCGGAAAATTGTTTTAGGCGATTTGGAAAAGATGGCGGAATATAATATAAAATTTACACAACACGCATGTTGATTTTTTGAGTGATTAGTGTATAATAAAAAAGTTTTAATTGGTTGAACTAAGCTGGTTTGTAAAAAAGTAAATAAGCCACCTTAGCTCAGTTGGTAGAGCGGCTGTTTTGTAAACAGCGGGTCGTCGGTTCAAGCCCGGCAGGTGGCTCAGAGCTTAAATTGAATAGATGTGATGGGTCGGTGGCAGAGCGGTCAAATGCATCAGACTGTAAATCTGACGTCTTCGGACTTCGGGGGTTCGATTCCCTCCCGGCCCACAATTTCTTTTAAAACAAGCCGTTGTAGCTCAGTCGGTAGAGCACATCCATGGTAAGGATGAGGTCCGCGGTCCGATTCCGCGCAACGGCTCAGGTGAATTGTATTGTTAATATGTTTAATACGTAATAAAGATTATGGCAAAGACAAAGGAAAATTTGGTTAAATTCAAATGCAATGAGTGCAAAAAAATAACTCATTATTCCAATCGCAATAAGAAGAAGTTGAAGGAGAAATTGGAAATGAAAAAATATTGCAAATTCTGCAAAAAGCATACTCTGCATAAGGAAGCGAAATAATCAAACAAAAAAGTCCGCTATGGCGGACAAAGGCGGGTGTCGTACAGTGGTAGTACGTTGGTCTCCAAAACCAATAACGGGAGTTCGATTCTCTCCACCCGTGCTGAATAGAATCGAACTAAATTTGAGGCTTGCAAAAGCCTCTTTTTAGTTTTAATATTTAATAAATCATTAAATATTGGTAATTTGAGGCATATGGAAGGAAAAATTGTTAAAATTCAAACCCCCAAAAAATTTCTTTTAGATGGAATATTTTTTGGTTCACCTAAGGCTAAAAATGTAATCATATTTATTCATGGTCTTGGGAGTAATTTATTTTCACAAGCAGAACTTGCAGAAAGGTTGGTTGATAAGAACAACTCCGTTTTACTTTTTAATAATAGGGGTAGTGGTGTTCTTTCCAGAATTAGCCAGGTGGATAAAAAAGAAAAAAGTGGAAGAAAAAAACATTTGATTGGAATGGCTAAAGAGGTTTTTACTGATTGTGTTGATGATATTGATGGTGCTGTTAGATTTGTTGAATCATTGGGTAGTAAAAATATTCTTCTCATTGGTCATTCTACGGGAACCCAGAAAAGCGTCTATTATCTTTCCAAAAGGAAAAATAAAAACATAAAAAGCGCAATTCTTTTGGCCCCCATGAGTGATTTTGCTGATACGTATGCCTTTACTGATAGGAAGATTTATAACAAGGCTGTAAGATTTGCTAAAAAAATGGTTAAGGATGGCAAGGGAGATGTATTTTTGCCAAAAAAAATATGGCATTATCTTATTGATGCGCAAAGATTTCTTAGTCTTTTTACGCCAGAAAGTGTTGAGGAGATTTTCAGTTATGCTTCAGAGAAGAGTCCGAAAATATTGAAAAGTGTGAAATTACCCTTGCTTATCGTTCTTGCAGAGGAAGACGATTATAAAGACAGGGAAATTTCTAAAATAGCTGAATGGTTCACCAGAGAGCTTGAAGGAAAAAATGCTGAAATATTTACCCTGAAAGGTACTCCTCATAATTTCCAAGGCTTTGCAAAGGAATTAGAAAAGAAGATTAAAGCTTGGATTAATAAGGTTAATTAACCAAATCTGATGCTGTAATGGAAAGGCCTGCCTCTCCGGCAGATAAACTTAGAATATAGATTATTTCATTTTTCTTTATAAAAAAGGTTCTAACGTTCTTTACTGTGGCGTGCTTATGAAATTCGAGGCTTTTTTGAGCCTTGTTTTTTATATGACTTATGAATCCGGAATTTTAGTTAGAGGGGATTGTAGTTCAGATTAGTATTTAATATCTGGTTAATTGACAATTTTTTAATTTGATGATAGTTTAAATTTAGCTACGAGCTGATATTAGTTTCAGTTCGTGTATTACTGGCTCGCTTTAGAGCTAGAAACACTCAAAAAAGAGGTGTGTCATGAAGAAAAAAGTTGTTCTTTCCAAAGCGGATCGTGTTCGACAGAAGATGGCACAAGTTTCTGCGCAAAAAAGAGACAATGTCTCCAAGACTATCGCTTATTCCACGGATATGCGGCCATAGGCGACAAATTCCTTTTCCTTTAACCCAGATAGGGGGATGCCTTATGTCTTAAAGGTATCCCCCTGATTTTATATGGAGGTAAAAAATGAAAGACTTAGGGCAATGTGTATCAGAAAAAAACATCAGAAAAAAAATCTATACTGTTAGCGTGGGTGTTACAGGGAGGTGTAATTGTAACTGCACTTATTGTCATTATTTTAAGTCTCGTTCTAGACAGAAATTTGCTTATGATATATCAGATAGCCAGTTTGATATATATATGAGATTTATAAAACTGTGCAATGAATATGTTGATGGAAAACTTTCCTATAGATTTTCAGGCGGAGAGCCAATGGTTCTCGGAGAGAGACTGTTTAAGTTGGCAAATAAAGGGTTTAGCATTACAAATGTCAGGCCATTTATCCTAACTGCTGGAAAAGCAATGAACAAAAGCTGGGTTTTAGCAGCGCAAAATAGTGCTATCAGTCATGCTTTTGTATCTGTGGAGAATCCAATTTTTCCTGATTCGGGAGCTCCTAACCCAAAACGAATCGTACATCTAATAAAGGAATATAACACTGATAAGTTTCCAATCAGAGCAGGCGTTTGCGTGATTCCCACGAAAGCTTTCAGGAATCTTTACGATATCTGTGCTTGGTTCTTGGATGAGCTAGGTTACATTCCATTAATTTGTGAAATCAATTACGATTCATATCAAAGACCGACAGAGAATGAATGGATGGATTTACAAAAAGTTCTCTATGACGTGGTTCATGATTTTGGATCAGTGACTCCGCTTAATCTATTTTCAAGCATAATCCCAGAATATGCATATGGAGGGGATGACCCATATCTGTTTGAGCTGAATTTGGAGAATTCTTATAATTTATCGCAAGACAATCTTGGAAATAAAATAGAGGAGGTTATCAAGGGCGTGCATACCGTAAGTTATCAGCCTTTGACTTGTCCACAAACCGAATGTCCATGGCAAGATGTGTGTAGCCACACAAAGTGGTATTGGCAGTGTGATAGAGTTTTAAGTCGTGAAGAGAAGCTTAAAGATTACTGCCGATTTAAGAGGATATCCAGTGATGCATACTACAAGGTGTTTGTTGACAGGGACCATGTAGAGACTGAGTGCTCGATATGAGCTTAACTATTCCAACTAATACTCTGTATAATTATTTACAGAGTATTGTTTTTTTGATAAACTACTAAGGACTACTTATTTTAAAATATCTCAAAATATGGATGTTATTATCAATAAAAATAAAATAGATGAGTTATTAACACGCTCAGTTGCAGAAATTCTTCCAAGTAAAGAAAAATTAAAGCAGAAAATGCTTTCTGGAGATAGATTAAGGATATATATCGGCACAGATGCAACAGGAACATCTTTGCATCTTGGTCACGCAACAAACTACATGATTCTTGAAAAATTCCGTCAACTTGGTCACGAAGTAATTTTTTTAATAGGTGACTTTACTTCGCGTATTGGTGATCCTACTGATAAAACGGCTACCCGAAAAAAATTAACAAGAAAGGATGTTGTAGAAAATACAAAGACATGGTTAGATCAAATAAGGCCGATTATAAATCTGGATAATAGAGAAAATCCAGTTAAGATAATGTATAATCACGATTGGTTTTCGAAAATGGATAATAAAAAAGCTCTTGAATTAGCAGGTAATTTCACTGTTCAGCAAATGTTGGAGAGGGATATGTTTGAAAAGCGCATACATGAAGAAAAGCCCATATATCTTCACGAACTTTTTTATCCCATAATGCAAGGCTGGGATTCCGTTGAGATAGATGTTGATGTTGAGATGTGCGGAAACGATCAAAAATTTAATGCTCTTGTAGGCAGGGATTTGCAAGGTAAATATAGAAATAAGGAAAAATTTGTCTTTATAACAACCTTACTTGAAAATCCAATAACTAAAGAAAAAATGATGTCCAAGTCAATGGGAACAGGAGTATTTCTTGATTTTTCTGCAGAAGAAATGTTTAAAGGTATTATGAACCAAGCAGATGAGAACATCTATCAACTTTTTGTAGATTGCACTTATTTACCAATGAAAGAAATTATTGACATAAGAACAAAATTAGAAAATAAGATTGCGGATCCGTATGAAATCAAAAAGAAATTAGCATTAGAAATAGTATCGATTTATCATGGTAGAGAAAAGGCAGTTAAGTTATTCGAGAAAAAATAAATAAGTTAGCATGAAATATTATCGCAAGTTTCTCTCAAATCAGGAATATAGATGTAATCCTTATTATTCATAAAAATAGTTCTAACGTCCTTTACTGTGGCGTGCCAAGTAAAAAACAGCCTCTCTCAGAAAGAAGGCTGTTTTCGTTTCTTGCTTGAATATTAATTTTTTCTCGAAGAACGTTTATGTCTTCTTGAAGGAGGAAAGAATAATCGGAAAAGTATATTTTCTTCGAGTCTTTCTTTGAGTTCAAAAACGAATTCTTCCGAGCTTTTGAAATGTTGTTGCATTTTTTCTGAAATCAAATAAAGATTTCTTCCGGCTTTGATGAGATAAAACAAGATAATACAAAATAATATCGTTAAAATTACCAACGAAACGGAAGAAATGAAGAAAAAAATGTCCGCTTTCATTATTGTTTCCATATGCATTTATTATAGCACATAATTATGGAGTAGTGAATTATAGAGACCAAAAAGCACTTTAATACGTAATAAATTGCGAATCGCACTTTTGTTTTTTCTTGCCTTGTTTTGTGTTTTGGAATAAACTGAACAGGGTAGGTAAAAATGGAAAAAAGCGCTTATTTATTATTTTTTTATATCAAATGTTAATTATATGGACATTAAGGAGGAGCTGAAAAAATTTAAGGATTTACTGGATCCGGAAATTGAAAAATATCTGGATAAAGCTATCAAAGAAGCAGGGAAGGAAGACCTATTTATCGCCGATGCTTTGCGATTTGTGAAAAAATATGTGCTTTCCGGAGGTAAAAGATTGCGCCCAGCACTCATGTATTATGGCTATTTGGCTGCTGGAGGAAAAGAAAGAGAAAAAGCTCTCAAGACCGCAGTAAGCATTGAACTTATTCACGCTTTTCTTCTCATCCATGATGATATCATTGATAAGGACGATATGCGCCACGGAGTGGACACAGCGCACTATCATTTTTCCAAATTGGGGAAAAAATATTTTCCCAAAAAAGACAGCGCGCATTTTGGTAATTCCATCGCGATTATTGTGGGGGATATGGTAGGGGCAATGGGAAATCAAATCATTTTCAATTCGGATTTTGACACAAAAAATATCATGAAGGCATTGGACCGATTACAAGGGATTGTTTCTATGACGGTTATCGGACAATCACAAGATGTATATATTGAATATGCGGGAAAGGCGAGCGAGAAAGAAATTTTGCAAATGTACAAAAATAAAACTGCCAAATATACCATCGAAGGTCCGCTTCATTTGGGAGCGATTTTGGGCGGAGCCGGCGATGAACTTTTGGAAAAAATTACTCGCTTTTCCATTCCGATCGGAATTGCCTTTCAAATTCAAGATGATATTTTGGGAATTTTTGGATCAGAGAGAAAAATCGGAAAACCGGTTGGTTCAGATATTCAAGAAGGAAAACAAACAATTTTAGTGGCGCGCGCTTTGGAAATTGGAAAAGCTGATCAAAAAAAGGTCATTAAGAGTTTGCTGGGGAAAGAGAAATTAACATCTAAAGATATTGATGAATTCCGTCGGGCGATTATTGCTTCCGGTGCATTGGAATATGCGCAAAAAACAGCCACTGATTTTATCAAGCAAGGAAAAAAAGAAATTGAGAGTGCTCAGATAAAAAGTGAAGCCAAAGAATTTCTTTTAGGAATGGCTGATTATATGATGAGCAGGGATGTTTGATGAAAAAATAATTCTAATAAAAAAACTCCCGGCATGCCGGGAGTTTTTTTATTACTTGGAAATAGTTTTTATGCATTTGGCGCAAACTTTCATTTTTTTTCCTTCAATTTTCTTTGATTGAACATTAACCTTGAATTTTCTTTTGGAAGCGATATTGGAATGGCTTCGAGAATTTCCAGATTGGGTTCCGCGTCCGCAAATTTCACATGTTCTACTCATAAAATCACAAAACATAGAGCATGGAACATAGAACATTTGCATTTACTGCTATGTGTTTTATGTTGTATGCTTTATGAAATTAGGTTGCCTTATTACAGAAATCATCGTATCATAGTAAGTAGTTTTTGGCAAGAGAAAGGGATATAACAATTTAAATTATAAAAAATTATGTCAGGAGAAATAGTACTGATAGTATTCCAAGTTTCGATTGTTATTATGTCCGTAGTGATTCACGAGGTGTCTCACGGAATGGCAGCTTTGTATTTGGGTGATTCGACGGCAAAATACGCCGGCAGACTCACTTTGAATCCTCTGCGACATTTGGATTTTTGGGGTTCTTTTTTGGTACCACTTTTTATGATTTTTACTTTTGGATTCGGATTTGGATGGGCAAAGCCGGTTCCATATAATCCATACAATTTAAAGGATCAAAAAAAAGGTCCGGCCTTGGTTGGCTTGGCGGGACCACTATCGAACATTGTAGTGGCATTGATTTTCGGATTGGGCGCACGGTTCATTGCGATCAATCATCTTGGTAAAATCGATATCATCAACGGACTTTTGCGTGGAGATTATTCAAACTTGGTTTTTGCTGTTTCAGGCTCATTATCTTCAATATTTTTTCTTTTATTTACGATGATCGTAGTAATAAATGTTTTTTTGGCATTTTTCAATTTAATCCCGATTCCTCCTTTGGATGGGTCTAAAATTTTATTTTATCTTGTTCCGATAAAAACAGAAACGAAAATAATGCTGGAATCTTTCGGTTTCATCCTTTTATTGATGTTTATTTTTTTGGCATCGCCGCTATTAGGAAGATTCCTCTATGGTATGCTTGAAATTTTCTTTCGTTACGTGGTAGGAATATAATTTTAATGTTTTGCAATTAATAAAATGAGGCGTAATAATTTTTCATTCCTTATAGTTCTTACTGCGGTTTTTTTTATTGGAATTTTTTTTCGATCATATAATTTTACTCCGTGGCTTCATTTCGAATTAGATCAAGCTCGTGATGCTCTTATAATTAAAGCTGCAATTGAAAATGGAGCAGGGGATTTACCACTTCTCGGACCAAGAGCAGCTGGAACAATATTAAGACTCGGTCCAATATTTTATTACATCCAATATGTCGGAGCTAAAATTTTTGGAAATACTCCGCAAGGAATTGCTTATCCGACTCTATTGTTTTCAATTTTTTCTTTGGGAATATTTTATCTTTTTACCAGAAGATATTTTGAAAAAAGTATGGCAATTGGACTTACAGCTCTTTTTTCTTGCTCATTATTTTTGATTACATATTCACGTTTTGCATGGAATCCTAATATGCTTCCGTTTTTTGGAATATTATTTTTTTATTCGCTTTTACGCATTGTTGATGAAGATGATAAAAAAAGAGGATGGTGGCTTATTATATCATCTGTATCACTGTCTTTTTTGGTACAATTTCACTTCTTGGCACTTGTTGCCGCGCCCCTTATCGGAATTATTTTTATTTCAATAAAAAGACCACGGATAAATTTTTTATTTTGGATTGCATCAATTTTTCTATTTCTATTCCTGAATATACCGATGATAATAAATGAAATAAAAACCGGAGGAGATAACTCGGTACAATTCTTTTCGGCTATTACTGAAAAATCTGATGAAACTCCAAAAACATTGCCGGAAAAAATAAGTGAAAACTATTTACAACACTCATCCGGATATTGGACGATACTCACAGGATCTCAAGATGTTGTTTTTTTTGATATTGATTTTAGTTCAAAAGAGAAAATTGGATTTGACATAAAGTGTAATCAAGATTGCCGTGATCATCTTGTAAAAGGAATGGCCTCGTTTATTTTGTTAACACTATCTATTTTTTCCTTAATTATAGCCCTAAAAACAGAAAAAAATATAACAAAAAAAGATTTTTTAACCTTAAACGCTCTTTGGTTTAGCGTTGTATTTGTGATATTTTTACCTATTTCCTTTGATTTATCCCCGAGATTTTTTCTGATCAGCGCAGCTGTTCCTTTTGTTTTTCTTGGATTATTAATAGGAGAGATGACTAGACTTTTAAAGATAAATAAAAATATTGTGGGAATAATATTTGTTTTAATTTTTGTAATATCGAATATAGTTTTTGATATGCGGTTTTTCAGGCAATTATCTTTGGCTCAAAGTGAAAATATTGAAATTGGTACAGATAAAATATTAAAACAAAAAACAAGGATAACATTAAAACAGCAAAATGAAATCGCTAATCTAATGGAAAACACGTATAAAAATAATGGATACCCGATACTTTTTAATGCACAAAGTGAGTTTAATCGATCATTGACGTTCTTATTAGATATGCGAAAAATTCCTCGTGATAATATTGAAAAATCAAAAGTATATAAAAATGCAAATTATTTTACTGTTGTGAGAACACAATCTGATTATGATAAATATATCAGAAAATATGAAAAAAGATTCATGATAGGAGAAAAAAAAGAATTTGGAACACTTACAGTTTATCAATTGAAACAAAAAGAAGAATTTATAACCAATCAGAATATTTCCAAAAAAAGTTTGGTGCGCGATGTGTCTAATTATGATTCAAATAAAAACGCCAAACGATATATGTGGAGAGAAATTTTTCAAAAATAAAAAAATCAAATCAATCACTGAATAATCCTGACAGCCATTTCCAAATACCAAAGATCTTATCTTCTTCGGCAATAAATTCTTTTTGTTGTCTAAGTTTTTCTTGATTTTCTTTTATTGTATTTAGAATGGATACTTCTTCCTCGGCTTCAACTTGAATCATTCCTAGTATTTGCTCGGCTTCTCTAAGACGATTTTCATTTTTTTCTATATTTTCCAATAACATTTCAAGTTTTACTTTTTTTGTTCCGATAAAAAATTTAATAATTTTTGATTGGTGATTAATTTTTTCAATAAAGGAGTCTGTTTTATAATTTTCTTGAATTTGATTTTCTATTATATTCTCGATCTCGTTTAATTTCTGCTCTTTTTCTTCTCTTTTTTTATCTTCTTCTATTCTAATCTTCTCTTTTTCTTCCATATCCATAATTAACTTATTTCCTACACTCTTATTTTCTGTAATTAAATTGTCCGCATCCTCATTTTCTTCTACGGCATCAATAAAATTACAAAGATCGTTTATAGATTTTATTTCATTCAACGAAATATCATTCCCATTTATCTCAATAGAATTTCTCCAATAAGAAATTTCCGGGGCACCATTATGCGGATTAGCGCAATCAACTCCATATTTCCCATTTTCACTCAATGAATTGTTTTCAATATAAATACTTCCTCTTTTGCTAAATTCTTTGTAGAATTGTGTTGCGATCCCGCTTGCATTATTGCCGTTTATTTTATTGTCGGATATTTTCAAATTTGCGCTTCCAACTATAAGTTCAATCCCGCTTTCATTATTATTAGTAATTAAATTATTTTTTATAATTCCTGAAACATTCGACCGAATATCGATTCCTTCTTCTTCGTTTCCGATAATCTCACTTCCAATAATTTTAATATTTTTTCCTCGCTGCACATATATTCCTTTATTATCACCTCCTTTTATTTTTGAATTCAAAATTTCAAGCGTACCGCTTCCTGGCATTGATTCAATCCCGATTCCGGAAAAATTTTGTACGGTACAATTTTGAATCGTTGCATTGGCATCTTTTTCAATAATAATTTTTGACCGCGCATCTTTTAAACTGACATTTTGCAGTAACGAATTATTTCCCATCAAAATTTTTCCGGAAAAAACAACTCCGTTTTCACTTTCTCCGATTATTTTTATTGATTTTCCGATATAAATATCTTCTTCATCGTAAAAACCATTCGCAATAAATATTTTATCAGAATTGTCCGCTTCTTCCAATGCGTCCGAAAAAAATCTAAATGGATCGTCTTTACTCCCGTCTCCGTCTTTTGAAGCTGAAGATTTTACATAATAATCATAACTGGCAGTTAATGCCGAAGACGGGTTTAAGAAAATACAAAAAAGAACAATTAAAAAAAGTAGGGTTAATTTTTTTAAATTTTTTATATCCATTATTTTTTACGATAGAGTAGATTTATTAATGATAGTAAATATAATTATTACAACTAGCAAAATTGAAGAGATAATCGCAATAACTAAAACAGACAAGATGATCATATTTTTTAGAAACCACGGCTTATATTGAGATATTCTTTCGCTTAATTTCCAAATATTTTCTCGCCACGAATTTTCTTGATAAGCTGGACGCATAGATAAAGACTTTCCTTTTATAATTTCTTGATTTATTGAGAAAAATACATTTTCAGGTAAAATATTGTCGCGAACAAATACTTGAGCGCTTCTATTTTTGTCGCTATTCCAATCATAAAAAGAAAGTTTAATACAAAGAATTTCATTTGCTGTTTTTTGAATTTTTGGAAAAGTAAAAGTAAAAAAGTTTTCAGATTTTATTCTTGTGGTTCTGATTTTATCTTTACGGAGAAGTTTTTCGCATGATTTATTAAATAGCTCCAATTGCAAAGTTCCACCTCTTTCAATCTTTGAATTTCCCAAAAAAATATCTATACGAGAAAGATTATCCTTACTAGCAATGAATTTTTGAATAACTTCTTCATTTTTTTCGGAGCTTATTCCTATTTTTTTTCCTTTTTCCAAATTCCAATTCTGATCAGGAAAAGAAAAATTTTTAATCAGACTGCCAAAAATTAAAACAAGACCGATAGTAAATATCCCTAGTAATGTCTTGCGCGATATTGCGTATTTAAAAAACATCATATGGTTATAAGTAATAACGAGGAACAATCACATTGAAAATAATGTGAAATGAAAGCAAGAATATTAAAATTAAAAAAAACACAATCAAATAATCAAAATAACTTTTCTTTTTTATAATTATTCCTAATCCGGAAAAAAGTAGGGCAATATGAACCGGGAGATTTGGCAAGAAATATCTACCCGGTGTTCCAAGATTTAGTTTTCCGCTAGTAGAAAAAATTCTCCAATCAAAAAAACGAATTCCAATTTGCAATGCTATAATTAATGTCAGGAAAAACCAAATATATTTTCTTTCTGGAATAAAATCAGGTCTTTTGTCTTTAAAAAATAAGAAACGAACGATTCCATAAAGTGCGAATGCTTCTATTATCCAAATTATCCAGATAAAGCTCAGAGCATAATCGATTCTGACCCATCCTATTTTTCCCCAATAATTTTTTGATAAAGAGTATATCTTTGGCAAACTGGCGGACGCATAATCAGAAAAAGATTCTATAGTCTTGCCAATTCCACCGCCAGTCTTTGGCAAAAAAGACAAAACATCATAACTTCTACAAAGAAGTGATACTAAAAATATACAAAGAATAATAACCAGGATAATGTTTTTTTTGTTTATTTTATCTTCTTTAATTTTTTTCCAAGTCGTAAATCCTAAAAGACCAACAAAAACCGGAATTAAAACAATAGCCGAACCTTTGGTAAATATTCCAATAACAACAGACGCCAACATTAATGAAATATTCTTCCAGTGTAATCCGTTTTTAAGATAAAGAACCCCTCCTAATGTAAAACCGGCAAAAGAGACAAACATCAATGGAGCATAATTGATATTTGTCATATAAGTGGAAAATTTCATTTGAAATGAAATTATAGCAGTCATTATCAGGCTGTGCTGTTTGGAAAATCCGGAATTTTTAAAAACAAAATAAGAAAGAAAAATAAATATAGTCGCTAGAATAACAGAAAAGATGCGGATCAAATAAAAACGTATTAAAATACTTTGATTGCTGATTTTTTTTTCAATAAATGCCCCTAGTCTATGATACAAATCTTGATAGCCTCTGCCTGTAATGTCCGGGGGATATTTCTTATTTATAGCTTCCCATTGGCGAGAATTAATCAAATTTTCATTACGACCCATGCTTCCTGCGGGAAAATTTATTTTATTTAAAGAGTCTTTAAATCCGAATATCTCAGCTGCGTTTCCGGTATTGATTATTTCTTCGGAAAAATTATATGTATCAAGATTTTTTTTCTCATTTATTTGCTCAGCTTCTCGAATTTCCCATACTTTTTCTTTTGGCTCGTTTAAATATTGGATAGTATTATAATGACGCGCCTCATCTTGTCCGGAAAAAATAGGGAAGACGGCAACCAAAAAAACTTCGCGCAAAAAAAAAGAAAAAAGGATTAAAAATAATATAAACCCGGGAGCTTTCCAAAAATCCTTATTTATTAGAAAATTTTTCATAAACAAAGCATAGCAATTTTTTATCTGAAAAACAAGGCTTATAGTTTAATATGTGTTTACTTGTTATTTTTTCGAAATAACATTTTTCGAAAGAAAATTATTTCCTCTTTTTCTATTTCACCCATAAAATATAAAATTGCGAAATAAATGAAAAGTAAAATTATTGCCCATAAGATAAAAATAAACCGTCCTTGAGAAAAGAAAAGAGAGAGGGAATACATAATAATTCCCGCAAAAATTATTTTTAGATAATTTTTAATTTTTAAAGTAATTTTAAAATCTTTACGAATATAATAAAGCGCGACCAACATAACAATCAATGAGCTGATAGATGTAGCAATAGCACTTCCGATTAAGGCATATTTTTTTATTAAAATATAATTGAGAATAGTGTTTATAACTAACCCAAATATAGAAATAAGCATCGGTCGCTTAGTTTTTCCAGCACCATTACTTACAAAACTCATTACATAAAATATCGTCAAAAATCCAACACCGCCAACGAGAATTGCCATTGGAGCGGCAGCATCAATATATTTTGACGTGTAGAATATTCTAATGATCGGTTCAGCGAATACTGACATTAGAACTACTGCCGGCACTAAAAGAATAATCATCACTTTAAGAGATTGATTGATGATTTTGTTTGTTTCCGCGTGATTATTTTCCGAAGTTGATTTTGAAATTGTTGGAAGTAAAATTACCGTAAGAGCATAAAAAATATAATAAGGAATGCGTCCAACCGTAAGGGCGGCATTATATATTCCGGTTTGGTAGTCGCTATGCAAAATCCCTTTAACAAGATAAAGATCGATACTAATAAGAAGCTCGTATGCCAAGAAAAAAATGATTATTTGCCAAGCGTAATTCGTAAGTTTTTGCCAGGGGAACGAAGCAGTTTCAAGTTTTTGAGCGGTAATTTGAGCACGAATTTTTTTTGTAACGCTGAATCTGTCGATCAGCCACGCAATCAGGAAAACTGATGCCGGAGCAAGAATGTACCCGACTATTGATCCTTTGAGATGAAAAAAATATGCCAGCAAAATAATGGCGATAACTTTTACTGCGGAACGGGAAACCTTGAGAATCGACTGCAAATTAAAAAGATGAAGTCCCGTGTAATATGAAAAATAAAAAGAAGCCGCGGCAAATGCCGGAATAATCAAGGTTGAGATGCGAAAAAGATGAGTGAGTGTCGGATCTCCCAATATTCTTGCAATTAATGGCGAAAGGAGATAAAACAATAAGGTTATACTTCCAATGATAGCGCTTTGCAAAAAAATTGCCCGCCGCTTAATCGCCAGAACCATTGCCGGATTAGAGTCAAAGATTTCACTGATATATTTTGCCATTGCAGTAGGGATTCCATTTCCAATCAAAATAATCACCATTGTGGTAAGCGTAACGACCAATCCGTAGCGTCCGTAATCCGCCGGACCCAATATCCTCCCGACAACGCTATGGATAATATAACCGGACAAGTTAAAAACAATCTCCGAGATCACAACCCAAAGTGCCGATTTTGCAATATGTTGTTTTGACATTTTTTTGATATTATCTTAATATGAAATACTGTGGTTATTTAAATTGGCAGTTCTTTTTATCAAAATCATTAGGAGGGGGAGGAGAGATGATAGAAGTGTTAGGAATAGAGGGCATAGAAATGTTATTATTGTTGATGTCCTTATTGATAGTTTGCTTTTTTATGGAGAAAATTCTGCAACAGATGTTTCTTCCAATAATTGCCCTTTCCAGTATTCCGCTTATCTGCGATACGATTATCCCAGTGTATCATTTCCTAGACAAGTTCAATGGACTTAATAAGGAAATGGTAATAATGTTGGGTTGGGCGGTTGCGTTCGTGGCAATATTTTGGGTTTCTCTTTTAATGTCGTTTCTGGTTTTTAAAAGAAATATCCAATAAGAGCAATCCGTAATCGACAGCAGACCGTTTCCTTGCAATGCATGGGGCGGTCTGTTTTTTTTATGTTTCCATTTTTGTTATATTTTTAATTTCTTCAAAAATAACATTTTTATCCTTGTTTCCATCGATTATTTTTAGATCCCAAATTTTTGCCGCCGCGTCATACAAAGATCTTTTTTCCTTGAGATATTCCACTCCTTGGTCAGGCTTGCGTTGGCGATTCATAATAATTTTCGGATCAGCTGCAAGATAAATTCCCAGAAACGGTTGCTCGATTTTATAATTTTTCAAATTTTCCGCATCAAAATTTTTCAAAAGATATTGAATGTTAATCACACTATCATAAAAAAATCGGTCACTGAGAATATAATCAAAATTTCGGCTTTCCAATTTACGCTTTAATTTTTCAAATCTGAAAATATCAATTTTTAAAAATATTTTGCGAAGCTGAATTTGAATCCAATTGGCTTTCGTGATACTTTTTTTGATATATGGTTTAATCTGACATAGCCCTTTTATTTTACAAATCAAGCAATATTTTTTCTTTAATTCCGCCAATTTGGTGGCAATTCCAAATTCGATGGCATGAAAATAAAAAACCTGCTTGCCTTGCGATTCAAGATAAGTTTTGAGCATTTGAATCTGAGTGGATTTTCCGGATCCATCCAATCCTGAAATAGTAATGATTTGCATAATTATTTTTTCTTTATATTAAAGCCTGTACCGGTATCTTCCACTAAGTATCCCTTTTCTTCAATATTTTTGCGAAAATTGTCTGCTTCTTGAAATTTTTTTTCTTGACGTGAATGCTGGCGTTTTTTCGCTAATTCTAAAATTTCCTCAGGAATTTCTGCTTGACCGTTAAGTTTAAATCCAAAAACAGAATTCATTTTTTCCCAAAGCGAAAGAATTTCCTGAGATTTTTTTGAAGGCAATCTTTGTGCAGAAGTTAATTTATTTACTTCATTAATAAGTTCATATAACACGCTTAACGCCAACGGGGCATTAAGATCATCATTCATTGCGCTTTCAAAACGTTTTTGAAATTCATCAAGCGGAATTTTAGCGGAGATTTCTATATCCAAATCTTGCGCTGCCATAATTTCAAGATTCAAAACAAAATCTGAAATTTTTTGCAAATTTACCTTAGCCTGATTCATTCCTTTCCATGTAAAATTAAGATTCGATCGATAGTGAGAAGATAATAAAAGTAAGCGAAGTGTCATTGCGTTGAATCCTTTTTCTTTTATATCACCAAGAATGTAAAAATTTTTCTTGGATTTTGACATTTTTTCTCCATTAACAAGCAAATGTCTGACATGAATCCAATAATTTACAAATTTTTTTCCAGTATAGCATTCTGTTTGAGCGATCTCTGCTTCGTGATGAGGAAAAATATTATCTTCTCCTCCGGTATGAATATCGATAGTTTCACCTAAATACTCCGTACTCATCGCACTACACTCAATGTGCCATCCTGGATATCCAACTGACCAAGGAGATTCCCATCGCATTAGATGTTTTTCAGGAGCTTTAAGCCAAAGGGCGAAATCCCACGGATTTTTTTTGTCCGGATGCTCTTCGAGGCGAGCTCCGATTTTGAGATTTTCCAATGTATTTCCAGAAAGCTTTCCATATTGGGAAAATTTCTCAATATCAAAAAACACATTTCCATTTTTTTCATAAGCAAATCCCTTTTTGATCAATCCATTGATTATTTTAATCATCTGCTCGATATGCGCAGTAGCTTTTGGAAAATAGCTAGCTGGCAAAATATTCATTTCTTTTTCTGTTTCTTTGAAATATTTTTCGTAAAATTCGGCTATTTCTTTCGGGGATTTTTTTTCTTTCAGTGATTTCTTGGCAAGCTTGTCTTCGCCACTATCTCCTTGATTAATATCATCTCCAGTAAGATGACCGACGTCGGTGATATTCTTAATTAGCCGCACCTCATATCCGATATATTCCAAATATCGACGTAAGGTATCCGCGTTTAAATAGGCGCGGATATTTCCGATGTGAATATAATCGTAGACAGTTGGACCACAAACATACATTCCGATTTTTCCTGGATTTATCGATTTAAATTCTTCTTTTTGCTTAGTGAGTGTGTTATATAAAAGCATTTTAAAAATAAAATTAAGAATTAGGAATTAGGAATTATATTTTTCATATATGTATATAAGTAAAAAATCTTAACTTTTAACTCCTAATTCCTATTTCTTATTTTAAATCCACTTTTTAGTTTTAAACAAAATAATAGTAAACAAGGAAATCATCCCCATTATTCCGATATGGATCCAGAATCCATAAGGATTGTTTCCGAAGGGAATATCAGCGCTCATTGCCAAAATATTTGAATATACAGTCATTGGAAGCATTACAGCAGAAAAAATTGTAAGGACTTTCATCGTGAAATCCAATTTGTTGGATAAAAGAGAATTATTTGTGTCCTCTAATGATTCAATCGTTTCCTTAATGCTTTCCAGTGTGCTCCAGAGGCGGATATTTGTTCCAATCAAGTCTGAATAATAAGGTCTTATCGACGAGTCGATCCATGGAGAATTCATTTGCACTAGCGATTCAAGAATTGATCTTTGCGGTTTGAGAGCGCGGCGGAAATTCAAGGTATCGCGCTTGATAACAGAAATTTCATATACCATATCCTTTTCCATTCCATTAAAAACATTTTTTTCAATTTTGGCAAGCGTATCAGAAATATGTTGCAATCTGGGAAAACAAGAATCAATCAATATTTCCAAAATCTGATAAAGTAGATGAGATGGGGTTTGGCTCATATATAAGCGACGTTTTCCTTCGCTTTTCTTCAGTGAATCAAAAAAGGATGTCAATTGGAATATGTCGTATTTATGACCGGTAATCAGATGATCTTTCGTTAGGATAATATCCAGCTCACCGGTATAGATTGTGCGGTTTTTGGTTTCAAAAAGAGGAATGTGCACGGTCAAAAAAAGACAGTTATTGTATTGAGTCGCTTTGGGGCGAATAGTTGGAGTAATAAATTCTTCAATTGGAATAGGGTGAATATTAAAATTTTCCCGTAAATAGTCAACGTCATCTGCGGTAGGGTTGTCAAAATCAATCCATGTTAAATTTTTGAATTTTACGTTGCGCATTTTTATTTCTATATTATTTTGATTTTCAGATATATTATACACTCAAAGTATATTATTGACAAAAGAAGAAATGGGAAATAGGATTGGTATATGAAAAAATTTTTTTTGTTTTTAATCAGATTATATCAACGGGTTTTTTCTCCCGATCAGGGTATTTTTAGTTGGTTAATTTCGGAACGTTTTTGTCGTTTTCATCCGACTTGTTCAGAATACACCTATCAAGCAATAGATCGATTTGGGATTATAAAAGGCGGTTGGATTGGTTTAAAAAGAATAATCCGCTGCCACCCATGGAATGACGGGGGATACGATCCGGTGCCAAAAAAGTGAACTAAGAATTAATTATGAGGTGCGCGCAAGTTTGCACTTTTTTATTTTCTTTAAAAATGTTAAAATGAAGTTATGCGAAATATATAGTATAAATAAAATTTGTACATACTTTATTAACAAAATGACTTTTGATATTATTACAATTTTTCCGCAAATTTTTTCCGCCCAAGGAGGATCCACCTCTGATGAAAATTCTTGTGCTTATTTTGGCACGTCTATAATAAAAAGAGCATTAAATAACAATCTGATCAAAATAAACACTCATAACCTTCGTAATTATACCACCGACAAGCATCGAACAGTTGATGATACTCCGTATGGAGGAGGTGCGGGAATGGTGATGAAAGTGAAGCCAATTTTTGATTGTGTCAATGCAATTAAACAGAAAAAAGGATCAGAAGTTAAGAATCAAAAAGATACAATAACCGTGTTATTTTCCGCTAAGGGCAAGAGATATACTCAACAAGATGCGGTCAGATTATCCCAATATAAAATTATCATAATGATTTGCGGACGGTATGAAGGTGTGGATGAAAGAGTGGCGGAGCATATTGCAGATGAAGAAATTTCCATCGGAGATTATGTTCTTACTGGAGGAGAACTTCCGGCGATGGTTGTTATTGATTCAATTACGCGATTAATTCCCGGAGTTCTTGGTAATCCGAAATCACTAATAGAAGAAAGTTTCAGTATGACAGCTTTGACGCAAAATCAGAATACTAAATCTTCTTGTGAAATTGAAAGTTTTAAGAAGATTTACGAATATCCACAATATACCAAACCGGAAGAATTTTTTCCCGAAGGGAAATCTGTTTCTGATGGAAGGAGCTGGAAAGTTCCCAATGTTCTGTTGAGTGGAAATCACGCTGAAATTGAAAAATGGAGAAAAGAAAAATCAAATGAAAAATAAAAAAATAGACAAGAAATTACTTTCTGCGATTCTGACTCTAACAGTTTTCGGCTTGGTTATGATTGCCAGTGCTGGTGTTATTTATTCCAAAACACGGTTTGGGGAATCGGGATATTTTTTCAAACATCAACTTCTGTATGGATTTATTCCCGGACTTTTGATTTTATATTTTTTTCAAAGAACAGATTATCATTTTTGGAAAAAAATGGCTTTTCCGGCAATAATTGGTTCATTATTTTTTTTAATATTGGTTTTTGTTCCAGGAATAGGTTCGGAAGTGTATGGCGCAAATCGATGGATTAATCTAGGTCCAATATCTTTTCAGCCTTCCGAAATGGCAAAAATATCCTTGATAATTTATTTGGCTGTATGGTTTGAAAGCAAAGGAAAACAAAAGATTAAGGATATCTACGAAGGGCTTTTCCCGTTTTTAGGAATTTTAGGGATAATTAGTTTTTTAGTTATCAAACAACCAGACACAGGAACTATGGGTGCAATAATTATGATTGCAATGTCAATTTTCTTTGTTTCCGGAGCAAGACTCTCTCATATTTTCGGACTAATAATTGCCGCTTTAACAGGGCTTATGATTTTAATAAAAATCGAACCCTATCGAATGAATCGTTTGTTGACGTTTATGAATCCGGAAGTGGACCCTCAAGGAATTGGCTATCAAATAAATCAAGCTCTTTTGGCAATCGGATCCGGGGGAATTTTCGGTCTTGGATTAGGACATAGCCGACAGAAATTCAATTATTTACCGGAGCCGATTGGCGATTCGATTTTTGCCGTTATTGGAGAAGAGCTTGGATTAGTCGGAGCAATCTTTTTGATTCTGCTATTTGTTGTGGTGGCTTTTCGAGGATATCGAATTGCCAAGAATGCTCCGGATGAATTCGGAAAATTAATGGCAGTGGGAATTACCTCCTGGATTGTTTTCCAAGCGTTTATTAACATTGCGGCTATTTCTGGTATAATTCCACTTACAGGTATTCCTTTGCCGTTTGTAAGTTATGGAGGAACTTCGCTTATTTTTTTGATGGCAGGGGCGGGAATTTTACTTAATATATCTAAACAAACCAAAATATGAAAATTGTATTAACAGGAGGCGGAACCGGAGGACATATTTTTCCCTTAGTGGCGGTTGCTGAAAAATTAAAAGAAAAATATAAACAGGAAATTGATTTGCTTTTTATCGGACCAAGCGGAAAGTTGGAGGAAAATGTGATGAATAAAGAAGGGATACGCATGAGAAAAGTTTCCGGAGGAAAGGTTCGCAGATATTTTTCGTTCTTAAATTTTATTGATTTTTTCAAAACACCATTTGGATTTTTCAAAGCGCTTTGGATTTTACTTTGGGAAATGCCGGATGCGATTTTTGCCAAAGGCGGATATGCTTCAGTACCAGTTGTTTTGGCGGCATGGGTCTATCGTATTCCTGTTTTGATTCACGAATCAGATGCTATTCCGGGCATTGCTAATCAGTTCTTAGAAAAATTTTCCAAACGAGTAGCTATTTCATATCCGTCGGCGGAGAAATTTTTTCAATCCTCAAAAGTTCTGCTTACTGGAAATCCAATCCGCAATGAAATTAATGCCGGTAATAAAGATGCAGCTAGAGAGAAATTTAATATCAGAGGAGAAAAGCCGGTGCTTTTGGCTTTGGGCGGGAGTCAGGGTTCGCAAATAATCAACAAAGCGATTATTGAAGCACTTCCGGATATCTTAGAAACGGTCCAAATAATTCATCAAACAGGAGAAAATAATTTTGAAGACGTTTTACATTTGGCAGCAAAAGAAGGAATAAAAAATTCCCGAGAAGGATATACAGCTGTTCCCTTTTTAAATTTCGATGATATGCGCAATTGTCTTTCTTTGGCTGGCTTAGCAGTGAGTCGAGCCGGCGCCAATTCAATTGCAGAAATTGCGGCAAACGGCATCCCTTCAATTCTAATTCCGCTTTCCACCGCCGCCAATGATCACCAAAGAATGAATGCTTATCGTTTAGTGGAGATTGATGCAGCAATAATGTTAGAAGAATCCAATTTAGGAGAGCATATTTTAATAAAAAAAATACAATCAATTTTAGCTGATAAAGAAATGTATCAAAAAATGTCAGAAAATATTCGAACATTCTACCATCCCGACGCTGCAGAAAAAATTGTAGAAGGAATCGAAGCAATGATAAATCAATAGGGCTAATAACTAATAGAATTTATGAAAATTTATATTATCGGTATTGAAGGAGCGGGAACTTCAGCATTAGCGGAAATGTATTTTGATTTGGGATATGCGGTTTCCGGATCTGATAACGGTGATCATTTTTATCGCACAAGTCTTTCAAAAAAAGGAATCGAAGTTTTTGACGAATATTCAGCAAAAAATATCGCAAACGAAATTGATTTAGTGGTTTTTTCCACTTCTATCAAGGATGATAATCCGGAAATAATTGAAGCGCGAAAAAAAGATTTACGAATGCTTTCGTATCCAGAAGCATTAGCAGAACTTTTCAATCAAAAATTGGGAATCGCCGTTTGCGGAACTCACGGAAAAACAACTACTACCGCAATAATTGCACATATTCTCAATGAAATCGGACAAGATCCGAGTGCTGTTGTTGGCAGTCGAGTTTTGAATTGGGGTGGAAATTCGATTTCCGGAAAAGGGGATTATTTTATTATTGAAGCGGATGAGTATCAAAATAAATTAAAATACTACGATCCATATGCTGTAGTTCTAACTAGTGTTGATTGGGATCATCCGGATTTTTATCCGACTGAATTGCAATATCGGCAAGTTTTTTCCAATTTTGTATCCAGGATTCCCCGCCATGGATTCCTGGTTGTCTATGGAGACAGTGCAGTGGCAGGAAATATCGCTCTTTCAGCGGTGTGCAAAATTTCAACATACGGATTTCTAGAAGGAAATGATTTTAGGATTATGAATAAAAAACCATGGAATGAAGAGAAAAAAATGCGCAATTTTTCAATCATTCATAAAAAGAAAACAATAAGAGAATTTGAAATCGGACTACCAGGAGATTATAATTTGCTTAATGCCGCGGCGGCTATTTCGGTTTGCTATCGATTGAATTTAAATATGAAAGAAGTGGCGAATGCTTTGCGCTCTTTCAAAGGCACTGCTCGCAGATTTGAATATATCGGAAAAAAAAATGGTGCGATTTTAATCGATGATTACGCGCATCACCCGGAAGAAATCAAGGCAATGCTCAAATCCGCACGCGGATTATATGACAAAAAAAATATCATCGCACTTTTTCATCCGCATTCTTTCACACGCACCGAGGCTTTGCTTCCCGATTTCGCACAAAGTTTTGATGACGCTGATAATGTTTTTGTTTTGGATATTTATGGCAGTGCCCGAGAAGAAAAAGGTAATATAAGTTCGCAAAATCTAGTCGATCAAATTAATAGGTATTTTCCGGAAAAAGCCAAGCTAATTCCCACAATCCCCGAAGCGGTTGAATTTTTCAAAGATAAACTTTCCAGTAAAGATGTTCTGATCTCCATTGGTGCCGGAGATGTTTGGAAAGTAACGCATGAATTAGCAGGAAAAATAATAGATAATAAATGAGCGATCGGTTTCTTTTTTTGATAGTATTTTTTTTGGCAGTTAATTTGCTGGCTTTTTTGGTGATGTTTTTGGACAAGGTCAAGTCAAAAAAGTCGGGGGCGGAAAGAATTTCAGAAGGGATGTTGTTTTTTCTGGCTGCAGCCTTTGGCAGTGTCGGGGTGTATGCCGGAATGTTTGCCTTCCGCCACAAAAGCCGAAAATGGTATTTTTTAATCGGTATCCCGATACTAATCCTCCAAAACTGCGCATTTTTGTACCTATTATTTTTGTTTGTAAGTGAGAAAATACTGATATTTAATTAGCTTAGCGGTTTGCATTAATTATTTATCTTGGAAAATATGAAAATTGATTCGGAAGGCTGATTTTTTGTGTGGTATAATTGAAAAAGATGAAAATGCAAATTAAAATTCAAAAAGATGTGCTTTTGGCACCGTATACTACTTTTAAAATCGGCGGACCGGCGAGGTTTTTTGTTGAGGTAAAAAACGAGGAAGAATTGATTGAGGCTTTGGAATATGCCAAAGAAAATAATCTTGAATATTTCATTTTAGGCGGAGGATCGAATATCCTAGTGAGCGACAAAGGATTTGACGGGATGGTGATTAAATTACAAGATACAAGATACAAGATACAAGATACAAATATAACATGCGGGGCGAGTATTGCCATTTCAAAGCTAGTCATTGAATCGGTTAAAAATAGCCTTACTGGATTGGAATGGGCGATGGGAATTCCCGGAACAGTTGGCGGGGCGGTACGAGGAAATGCAGGGGCTTTTGGCGGAGAAATAGCACAAAATATTGTTTCGGTGCGAGCGGTGAAAATTTTTAATACAGAGTCGAAAATTATCAAGCTAAAAAAGGAAGATTGTAAATTTTCATATAGAAACAGTATTTTTAAAGAAGATACCGGTTGGATAATACTTTCTGTCATAATGAATTTGAAACAAGGAAACACTGAAGTGAGTAATACTAAAATAAAGGAAATTGTTCGGAAAAGAATTAAAAAACAGCCGAAATATCCGAGTGCTGGAAGCTTTTTTAAAAATCCATTTGTTAAAAATGAAAAAATCATCCAAGAATTCGAAAAAGAAACAGGGGTGAAAAATTCAGATAGAAAAATTCCCGCTGGATGGTTAATTGAACAGGTCGGTTTAAAGGGAAAAAAAATCGGTGGCGCGCAGGTGAGCGAAAAGCATGCAAATTTTATTATTAACACTGGAGATGCCACCGCGGAAGATGTGATAATTTTGAGTAGTTTAATTAAACAGAAAGTTCGAACAAGGTTTGGCGTTCAGCTTCAAGAGGAAGTGCAGTTGGTAGGATTTTAATAATTAAATAAAAATAATTATGGAAAACATGAGAATTATGCTCAAAGGGCTGACAATTGATGATAGAACAAAAGAATATGTTGAAAAAAGAATTTCTTCAATTAAAAAATTATTAAAAGAATATGATGGAGATGATCCAGATACTTTGAAAGTTGAAGTAGAAATCAATTTAGATAAAAAAGGGAAGTTCCGAGTAGAAGTGATGGTGATGACTCCGCGCAATTTGTATCGAGCCGAGGAAACCACTGAATCAGTTGAAGGATCGGTTGATCTAGTTGAGAATCAGCTAAAAACACAAATCCGTCGAAAAAAAGACGAGATTCGAACAAAGATCGTACGCGGTGCGCGTTCAATAAAAAAGAAAATGGCAATTGATGAAACGGCGAGGTTCTGAAAACACAATACCTTACCTACTAAAATTCCCTTTTGACCAAGGGTTTTTTAGTTGCTATACTATAAATCGTAATATGTGTTCGTATTTTTTTTCGCTCATCTTTGGGAGGGTAAAATTTTTTAATTAGTAGATATATTATTATGATGAAATTGTTTAGAAACTTATTCGGATCTAACGAAAGAGAGATAAAGAAACTTCAGCCAATTGTGGATAAGATAAATTCTTTAGATGAAAAAATTTCCCATCTTTCTGATGAAGAGTTAAAAGAAAAAACTGAAAAATTTAGAAAGAAGATAGAAAATTCGACAGATGAGAAAAATGTCATCGAAGAAATTCTTCCGGAAGCGTTTGCAGTGGTACGCGAAGCAGCGCACCGTGTTATTGGCGAGAGGCATTATGACGTTCAGCTGATCGGAGGAATAATTCTGCATCAAGGAAAAATTGCCGAAATGAAAACCGGGGAAGGAAAAACCCTGACTTCAACTTTGCCTATTTACCTCAATGCGCTTTCTGGTAGGGGCGTTCATGTTGTGACGGTTAATGATTATTTAGCAAAACGTGATTGTAATTGGATGGGTTCTATTTTTAATTTTCTCGGACTTTCAACTGCTTGCATTATGCACGAAACTTCCTATAAATATGAACCGAAACTAATTGATTCAAATGAAGTAAGTGTGGAAATGGAAAATCTTTCTCCAATCACAAGGAAAGAAGCTTATGCGTGCGATATTACTTATGGAACCAATAATGAATTCGGTTTTGATTTTTTGCGGGACAATATGGCACATAGCCTGGATCAATATTCCCAGCGAGATTTTAATTATGTAATCGTTGACGAAGTTGATTCGATTTTAATAGACGAGGCGCGAACCCCATTAATTATTTCCGCTCCCGATACAGAATCAACCAAGCTCTATCAGCAATTTGCGCAAATTATTCCACGCCTGAAAAAAAAGGATGATTTCATAGTAGATGAAAAAATGCGTACGGTTACACTTACAGACAATGGGATATCCAAAGTGGAGAATCTTTTGGGGGTAGGTAATATATATGAACCTGGAAAAATCGGTTATGTGCATCATTTGGAACAATCTTTAAAAGCGGAAATTCTTTTTAAAAAAGAAAAAGATTATATAGTCAAAGATGGGAAAGTAATTATTGTTGATGATTTTACTGGACGTTTGATGGAGGGCAGAAGGTATAGTGAAGGATTACATCAAGCAATTGAAGCAAAAGAAGGCGTTGCTATTCAGCGCGAATCGAAAACTTTGGCAACAATTACTTTTCAAAATTATTTTCGAATGTATAAAAAGCTTGCCGGTATGACTGGAACAGCCACTACAAGCGCCGAGGAATTTTCCAAGGTATACAAATTGGATGTAGTGGAAGTTCCAACAAATGTCAATGCGCAAAGAAAAGACTTGCCGGATATTATATATAAAACCGAAAAAAGTAAATTCGGAGCGATTGTGGAGGAAATAAAAAAAATCAGTCAAACCGGACAACCGATCTTGGTTGGAACAGTAGCAATTGAGAAGTCAGAACATCTCAGTGAGCTCTTAGAAAGAGAAAACATAAAACATCAAGTCCTTAATGCCAAGCAACATGAAAAAGAAGCGCAAATAATTTCCGATGCCGGACAAAAAGGCGCCGTTACAATTGCAACAAATATGGCAGGACGCGGAACTGACATCAAACTAGGGGAGGGCGTACGCGAATTGGGCGGACTTTTTATTATCGGAACAGAGCGGCATGAGGCGCGCCGAATTGATAATCAGCTTCGCGGTCGCGCCGGACGACAAGGCGACCCCGGAAGTTCCCAATTTTATGTTTCCCTTGAAGATGAATTGATGCGTCGCTTTGGCGGTGATCGAATGAAAAATATGATGAATACCCTTGGATTGCCGGATGATCAACCGATTCAAAATAAAATAATTTCCCGTACTATCGAAAATGCACAATCAAAAATAGAAGGATTTAATTTTGATATTCGCAAACACGTTTTGGAATACGATGATGTGATGAATAAACAGCGAGAAGTTATTTATCGCAAACGGAGAAAAATTCTAGAAATCGCAAGCGCACGCAATGATATTTTTCAATATATTTCCGAAGAGCTGGAAATGATTATTTCCTCCCGTTGCAAAGAAGGTGATTGTCCTTGGGATATTAAAACTATAATGAGTGATATTTCAGGAATTTTTCCCTTGGCGGACGCGGACGAAAGACAGCTTCAAATTATAGGCTCTGATAAAAGCATAGACAATGCGACTCAAGTAAGCAAGATGTTAGATTATTTAATGGGAAAAGCCAAACAAGTTTATGCGAAAAAGGAAGAGGAAATCGGAGTGGAAAATATGCGTAAAGTGGAAAAAATGATTATTTTGCAAACAATTGACACTCTCTGGACAGGTCATTTGGATCAAATTGATTATTTACGGCAAGGAATCGGATTGCGCGGATATGGACAACGCGATCCATTAATTGAATATAAAAAAGAAGCCTATAATCTTTTCACAGAGTTAATAAAAAATATTCATCTAACGATCGTAAATACGATTTTCAAAATAACTTTGGCGCGTCCAATCGAACAATCGCAAATTGATGACAAAAAAGAAAATTGGAAATTTCAAGGAGCGGATGAGCAAGTGAAACAATTTCAAACTTTAAAAAATCAGCAATTATCAGCATCCGTCAACGCATCAGGAGAAACTCCTAAACAAAAACCTATTCGCGTAGAAAAAATTCCCGGTCGAAATGATTTGTGTCCGTGCGGAAGCGGAAGAAAATACAAGAAGTGCTGCGGAAGAAAATAACAAACACTTGAAAACCTTTTTTTATTGGTTTATACTCAGATAAGATATGAACGTAATCAAAAAAACAAGAATAAAATTCGCGTCAATTATTATCCTGGCTGTTTTGGCCGGAATTGTTTCTTATCCTCGCGTGGTTAAGTTTATTTCTCCTATATATGAGAGTATTAATAAATTAAAAATAAATCTTGGATTAGACTTGCAAGGAGGAATTCATCTTGAATACGATGCAGATTTGAGTAAAATCGATAGCTCAAAAATTGAGGAATCAATGCAAGCGGTACAAGACGTGATTGAAAGAAGGGTTAATGCTTTTGGAGTAGCCGAACCGACAATCTATACGACAAAATCCGGAGAACAACGCAGATTAATTGTAGAATTGGCGGGAATAAAAGATATAAATCAAGCAAAGAATTTAATCAAAGAAACTCCACTTTTGGAGTTCAAAAGGGAAATTGATCCGAATGATCAAAAAATAAAAAACGTGCTTGATCCGATCAATGAACAATCAAAAAAACAAGCAGAATATGTTCTAGCACAAGCACTCGCGGAAAACAGCAATTTTGAAGAATTAGCGAAAGAATACAGTCAAGATCCCGGCTCAAAAGACGCGGGAGGAGATTTAGGTTTTGTGAAAAAAGGAGAATTTGTTGAAGAATTTGATGCCATACTTTTCAATGATGACGTCAAAAACGGACAAATCTACCCCGATTTAATCGAAACTCTTTACGGGTGGCATATTATCAAAAAAATGGAATCGCGCGAAGAAGGGGGTGAAAAAGAAGTGCGAGCCGAGCATATTCTTTTTGCCAAAGCAACTATTGATATGTTTGCGGATTTGAAATATGAAGCAACCGGACTTACGGGAAAAAATTTGAAAAATGCCACCGTCGAATTTGCAAGCCAAGGACTTTCCGAGCCTCAAGTGGCGTTGAAATTTGATAATGAGGGAACAAAATTATTCTCCGAACTCACAAAAAACAATATCGGCAAAAGTATTGCCATTTATTTGGATGGAGAAATCATTAGTGCACCTACGGTTCAAGTGGAAATAACAAACGGCGAAGCGGTAATTACGGGAAATTTTTCTCTTGATGAGGCAAAAGATTTGGTAAAAAGATTAAATGAAGGCGCTTTGCCTGTTCCGATTAATTTGGTGAGCCAAGAAAGCGTAGATGCTTCTCTTGGAGAAAAATCCCTAATAACAAGCTTAAAAGCTGGATATATCGGACTCGGATTGGTTATGTTATTCATGATTGCATATTATAGATTTTTAGGATTAATTGCTTCAATAGCACTATTAATCTATGCCGCCTTAATGGTATCTATTTTCAAACTATCCGGTCTTACTCCTTGGCAAATCACCCTAACGCTTCCCGGAATTGCCGGATTTATTTTATCAGTTGGAATGGCAGTGGATGCGAATATTTTGATTTTTGAACGAACAAAAGAGGAAATTCGCAAAGGAAGAACTATTACAGGAGCATTGGATGAAGGATTCAAACGCGCATGGACTTCGATTCGCGATGGAAACTTTTCTTCCATCATCACATCTTTCATTTTAATTGAATTGGGAACCGGATTCGTGAAAGGCTTTGCAATAACGCTTATTGTTGGAGTATTACTTTCAATGTTTACAGCAATTATAATTTCCCGAACATTATTAAATTTTATTTTGGGTGAGTGGATTTCAAATAAACTATGGCTGGTTGGATTAAAAAAAGAAGATACTCAAAAAAATAATTGATTTTAAAAAATAAACGATGATTAATATAATTTCAAAAACCAAATATGCATATATTTTTTCATTAATATTAACAACATTAAGCATTGTGAGTCTTTTTGTATGGGGTCTCAGATTTGGAATTGATTTTACAGGAGGAACAGTGATGGAGGTGAAATTTTCTCAAAATATTCCCACAAATGAAGAAACTTTAGAAATATTAAACGAATTAAAACTCAACAGCCTTACAATTCAAGGTAAGGGAGAGGACTCTCTATTGCTAAGCTACGCTTCATTGGCTGATGACACCAATCAAGCTGTATGGGAAAAAATAAGCGAGAAATATCCCGAGGCAACGCAGATAAAAGTTAATTATCGAGATGCATCAGTCTCCAATGAACTGCGAAAAAATTCACTTTGGGCTCTTTTCTGGGCAACTGCCGGCATTATGACTTTTATTGCTTTTGCTTTTCGAAAGGTTTCTCGTCCAGTTCAGTCATGGAAATATGGAGTGGGAGCGGTTATCGCATTGATTCATGATGTATTAATTACAATTGGAGCATTTTCTATTTTCGGACATTTTTACGGGACTGAAATTGGTATTCCGTTTATTGCAGCTCTTCTGACAATTCTCGGATTTTCCGTTCATGACACAATTGTTGTATATGACAGAATTCGTGAAAATTTACTAAGAAATTCTTCGGGTGAAAGTTTTCCTCTCGTAGTAAACCGCAGCTTAAATGAAACTTTAGTGCGTTCAATCAATACCTCAATCACTGTTATTATAACCTTACTTGCAATTTATATTTTCGGAGGAGAATCAATCAAAGATTTTGCGCTAGTATTACTAATCGGGGTATCATTTGGAACATATTCGTCAATTTTTATCGCATCCGCCTTACTTATAACAGGATATAACATTCAAAATAAAAAAATAAATTATGAAAAAAACTGAAATAAAGACAATTATCATTTCATTGGGAGGTTCATTGGTTGTTCCGGAAGAAGTAGACGTTGCTTTTGTTCGTGATTTCAAAAAGATAATTGAAAGTAAAATAAAGGATGATTTTCGTTTTATTTTGGTTGTCGGAGGAGGAAAGTTGGCGCGTAATTATATTTCAGCAGCAGATGAAGTTGGAGAAATTACCGATGAAGACAAAGATTGGATTGGAATACACGCAACCAGAATGAACGCGCATTTTGTTCGAACTATTTTCTATAAGAATGCTTATATGAAAATAATCACCAGTATGGAAAAAATCGAAGAATGTATCAATTCTAATGCAATGGTTGTGATAGCTTCCGGATGGAAGCCGGGAAATTCTACTGATTATATTGCTGTTAGTCTGGCGAAAAAGATGGCAATAAAACAAATCATTAATCTTTCAAATATAAGCTACGTATATGACAAGGATCCTAGAAAGTATTTCACTGCTCGAGAAATAAGAAATATTTCATGGAAAGATTTTCGCAATATGTTTGAAAAAAAATGGAGCCCCGGACTCAATACCCCATTTGATCCAATTGCAGCGGAGATGGCAGAGAAAGAAGGCTTTCAAGTCGCAATTATGAATGGGAAAGATTTGGATAATTTAAATAAATATTTAGATGGGAAAAAATTTGACGGAACATTGATTGGATAAAAAATATTTACTCTTCCTCTGTCTCATTTTGCTTTTTAATACTAAAACTGCTTGATTGTTTGCTTATTTCCCGCGCCAAGTCTATTTCATTACGAATAGAAACAGGTAAGGCGGGAATAATCTTTTTCAAAGCGATGGCGTCAATTTTAACTACATTTTCCCATTGTCCCAATGGCGCTAGAATTTCTCTTATTTTCTTTTCATCATATTTGTAGGTTGATCGCAGTGTTCTGACGATTATTCCATTTTCTGAAAAAACCCTTTCAACTCCTTCCTGATCCATATATTGTGAAACTTTTTCTTGAAGCGCGGCTATTTTATATCTCAAACTCTTAGATTCTTCTTTAGCGACGATATATTCTCCGATCATTTGATTCACATCTTCCGTATCAATTTTTCTTTCATTTTTAAATTTGTGTCGCCACATCGGGCAAAGTTTCTGATATCCACACCAATCACAAAGTGGAGTGATATTCGGATCAAATTTTCTCTCCTCGATATTTTTAATAACTTCCAAAAATTCCTCATCGATTTTTTGAAGTTGTTGCAAATTTCGGCTAGCGGTGAGTTTTACTCCGTGTTTAAGAAAATATAAACTCACCTTTATTTTTTCTAAATTTTTCGCTTCCTCCGGATAACGAACTAAAAATGCTTTCAAATAAACCGACAGCTGAAGATTATTATCAACATATTCTTGCGAAGGCATTTTTTTGGCAGTTTTATAGTCAATAATTTCATAGCCATCATCTGTTTTGTCAATGCGGTCAATTATTCCGGAAATAACATTACCTTCTAAATCAATCGCAAATCGACTCTCTAAATCAACGATATTAGTTGCCGCAATGTTGTTTTTTTCATAGTATTTTCGAATCATTTCCACGCCTTGGGAAAAAGCCGCGCGTTCTTCAGCTTCCACTTCAAAAACATCACTGTTCCAATTACGGGAAAAATAATCCAGTGTTTGTTCAAGGGTAGGGGAAAGAATGCCCGGAGTATGAGCAAATTTTAGAGCGCTGTGAATAATTGTCCCAAAAACCGCCTCTTTACTCTTAGGTTCTTTGATTTTATCAATATTTTGATATTTGTATTTAAGCGGACAATTACGATATGTTTCCAACGCGCTATATGATATTCGCATAATTTTGTTGTTTATCACTGATTATTTAAAATTATATCACGCCCACTAAGCAATGTCGACAATAAAGAAAAATCCAATAAATATTTTTTTGGAAAATAAAAAATAACATAATTATACGACCGTATAATTATGTTAAAAATTTACTTTTTTCCACGACCGTGGGAAAAAGTAAATTTATTGATAGTCTGGGTGTTAATTATTAAAGTTATTTAATTATTGATCTTGACTTTAATTCTTAATCACATTATGGCAATTGCAATATATTGATTAAATTTTAGATAATGAATTGTTGGCAAATAATGTTACTATATAATAGTTTGTGTGATTTTTTATTTATTCCAAGCTGGGCTATTGCGAAGCCATTGACATCTTTTTTTGAAAGTATTATTATTAAAGCATACTAGATTAGTAGGGGATGGATTTAGATAAATTTATATATTATGCGTTTTTCGACTAAAGCTGAATATGGCCTGCGGGCGATTATTAATTTGGCGGATGCCTATCCGGAAATTAAGAGTCTTAGTGATGTTTCCGGAGAAGAGAAAATCTCTTTCAAATATTTGGAACGTTTGATGGGATATATGCGCAAAAAAAATCTGGTTGTGAGTCAAAAGGGGAAAATGGGAGGATATGTTTTGGCGCGCGAACCGAAAAAAATTAATGTCGGAGAAATTATCGAAACACTGGAAGGTCCTTTGGAGTTTATGAAATGCGAAAGTTCACATTGTACTTCCAAAAATTGCCGGTCAAAAAAAGTCTGGGTTGCCCTCGGAATTCAGATTAGAAAAACATTGAAAAATATCACGCTAGAAGATTTAATAAAATAGTATTTAGAAAATAAAAAGTAAAAAATAAATTTATTTATAAAAAATATGAACAACAATAAGGGAATATATTTGGATTATGCGGCGACTACGCCAGTCGACAAAAATGTAATGAAGGAAATGATACCCTATTTTTCCGAGAAGTTTGGAAATGCAATGTCCGTGCATAATTTTGGACAAGAGGCCCAGCAAGCAATTGACACAGCCAGGGAAAGAGTGGCAAAATTTTTCAACTGTTCTCCTTCGGAAATAATTTTCACTTCCGGAGCCACAGAAAGCAATAATCTCACTGTTAAAGGTGTGGTAAAATCATTCTATTCCGTTTCGCGCAAAAAAGGAGAAATCCCGCACATCGTTACAACCGTCTTTGAGCATCATTGCGTTTTGGATGCTTGCCATGCGATGAAAAAAGAAGGTTTGGCGGAAATTACTTTTTTGCCAGTAGGGAGGGATGGAATTGTGAAAATTGCGGATGTCAAAAAAGCGATCAAGCCAAATACAATTTTGATTTCAATTATGTATGTGAACAATGAGATCGGAACAGTCCAGCCAATTGCGGAAATTGGAAAATTAATCCAAAAATTGAGAAGTAACAATCAAGGAATTCATTATCCATTGTTGCATACCGATGCAACCCAGAGTGTAAATTATTTTGATTGCAATGTGAAAAAAATTGGAGTGGATTTGCTTTCATTTTCCGGACACAAAATATATGGTCCCAAGGGAGTGGGGGTTTTGTTTGCAAAAAGAGGTACGCCGATTCGCAGAATTCAAGATGGCGGCGATCAAGAATACAAACTCCGCGCCGGAACTCACAATGTTACGGGAATTGTCGGACTAGGGAAGGCAGTTGATATGCTAACAGCTAGTGGTAAACAGCAAGCAATAATAAAAAAGATTATTTCACTAAGGGATTATTTGATTAAACGAGTATTAACAGAAATTCCCGCCGCATATCTGAATGGTTCAAAAGAAAAGCGTTCACCGAATAATGCTAATTTTCGTTTTGATAATGTGGAAGGGGAGGGACTTATTCTTTCTTTGGATTTGGAAGGAATCGCCACTTCAACCGGCAGTGCTTGTTCATCCGGGGCGCTTGAGCCATCTCACGTACTCTTGGCGTTGGGACTTAAGCATGAACAAGCGCATGGAAGTTTGCGCATAACCATCGGGAAATATACCACAAAAGCGGAACTGGACAGGACTGTTAAAGTACTCAAAGAAACTGTCCAAAGGCTCCGAAAAATTTCCGGAAATGTTTTGAGTGAATTTAAATAAATATTTTATAAAGATTTCTTGTTTTTAATTTTTTATATTTGAAAATTGTTTAAAAATTAGAAATTAGAAATTAAAAATTTTAAAATGAATTATTCAAAAAAAGTTTTGAAATATTTTGCCAAGCCGCGCAATCAGGGACCACTCAAGGATGCTGATGCGGTGGCGACTGTTGGCAATCCGAAATGTGGAGACATTATGCGGATTTATATTAAGGTTGGAAAAAACAAAGGGGGAGAGGAAATAATTGAAAATATTGGATTTGAAACTTTGGGTTGTGGAGCAGCGATTGCCACATCGTCTATGGCCACAGAAATGGCCAAGGGTAAGACCTTGAAAGAGGCCCTCGCGATTACCAATCAAATGGTAGCCGACGAACTGGGGGGACTTCCAGCGCCAAAATTTCATTGCAGCAATCTTGCCGCCACAGCCCTGCAAAAAGCCATCAAAAAATACCAATCCTGTAAAGCTTGACTTTTTTGGTTAAATAGGGTATGGTGGAGGTGGTTCTTTTTGGTGCGTTGTTTTCTTATTAAAAAAAGAAAAGGAGAAGAAAGTGAGCAGAGAACAATTATATTGTGTCGCTCAAATTATTCAGGAAGATAACCCCTCCTGTTTAAAAAAGGGAGTTATCTATGGCAAAATTCAAGGCACTACCTTCAGTGCCGAATGCTCACATGCCTTCATGGCAACACGCGGACGACACTTGTGTTTATGCTGTAAATCAAAAAAAGAGGGTTTATGCTCTCTTAACGGTAAACAGTACGTATTAAATACAAGTTCAGCCTGTTGCAGTGGAGTGGTTAGTATAATCCCCACATAAAAAACAGCAAAAAAGATAGTTTTACTTGGGTTCTCTGAAATAGGAATAGAAATATTCCGAAAAGGGGAGCCTTTTTTTATTTTTATTTTATATAGATAATTTTTTCTATTAGTAAAATAATTAAGATGAGATAGCGGTTGATTTATTTTACAGAAAACTTTTTATAAAAAAAGAATAAATAATATATCTCAAAAACAAATTGTAAAAATAATTTCTTTTAATTTTTTATTTAAAAAGAGTAGAGAGTACGCTTTTGCGCTAAATTAACAACGTCGCACAATGTAGATTTCACGAAGTTTGATACTATATAGCGCGATAAGCCTCATACCTATTCATTTCCTTTTTTAATTCTTTAAGACTTATAATCTTCCAATTTTTTGGTATTTTAGATTTCTTTTTTTGATACCAAATAGCCAATTTACTTTCATTTATTTTGTCTCCAATATAAATAAAATACAAAGATTCCTTTTCGTTATTTGATTTTAAATATTTTTTCTCTTTTATATTGAAATTATTCACAAGATTCCTAGTATCATCACTTCCAAAAACATCAATTGCAAAATTTTTAGGTTTAGCATATACATAAAAGTCAAAGCGATTTTTATAATCCCCTTCTACTGGTTTTTCTATATGTACAAATTTCTCATCGAATTTATTTTTTAATAACTCCAATACTATGCGTTCGCATTTTTTACCCAGTATATTTGAATTATGTGCTAGCCGAGATCTGGATTTCCCGTTTCCATAATTTTCAATTTTTAATTCTAGTATTTTTCTTAGCTTAACTAAACCGCCAAAGCTTCTTTGGATTTGTCTTGACGATGGCAGGAAATTAAAATCATCAATATCATATGCAGTAGGATATCTATTATAGGTACTATAAAACTTTTCAAAACCTTCTTTTACTTTTTCAAGTGTCCAAATTTTATTATTTTTCATTTTTATTATTCTCTATTGTTTGTTTCTCCACTCTTCTCGATAGGGTAGATATACCCTACACACAATGTCGCACAACTCATTTGCGATATTTTTTATTAAAAAGAAATTTTGAATACACGAAGAATAAAAAGGGATGTAATGAAAACTAGTCAAGGTATCTCATTGGATTTACTGATGCGCCGGTTGGGATATAAAGTCCGTCGACATATTTCGATTCAACAACTCCAAAGCTATCCTTATCAAAGACGGAGAAATGAAGATGTGGTCCGGTGGAATATCCCGTATTTCCACTAATACCTATTTTCTCCCCTTTCTTCACCTTATCCCCCTTGGAAGCGGATTTCTTGCTCAAATGACCATATAAGGTGACCAATCCATCACCATGATCAATTGCAATCCAATTTCCATAAGCATATTTTCCATTATTGCCGGAGCTGATAACTTTTCCGTTTCCGGCTGCGTATATGGGCGCGTAACTAATCCCGAAATCAACTCCATTATGCGGTTTTCCTCCATAGGCTCCAGCTTTTGCGAATGATGTCATTCCGTAGCCTTGCGTAATGCGCACACTGCCGACCGGATAATCGAAGTACCCGCCTTTTGCCGGAGGAAGTTTGTCTAAATCAGCAATCTTTCCGGCTTCCAATTCATATATTTCATTTTCAATTATATCAAGAAGTTCTCTGTATTTTTGCTCATCTCCTTGCACTTGCGCGAGCAAATTTCTTTTCTGCGCTTTCGCGCTTTCAAGATATGAATTTTTTTCTTCAAGTTCATTTTTAATAGAAACTATATCTTCCCTACTCCCTTCTAATTTTTTTTTATCTTCTTCGGTAGAATTTTTCAGCGATTTGATATTTGATAAAATCTCTTTTACTTTTCCGCTGGCTTGGGTCAAATAATCTTGATTCTTACTTGCGGCAGAAAATCCTTTTCCGTTTAAAACCAAAGAAATAACATTGCGTTGATCATAGTCATAATAAGCTCGAAGCAATCCGCCAAGCATTTTCTTTTGAAGTTTTATTGATTCTTCTTGCTGGCTGATTTTCCGAATCAATTCTTCGATATTGTTGTTTATTTCTTCAAGACTTTTTTCTTTTTCTACGATATTGTTTTCAACGTTTTGGATTTCTGAAACAATTCCATTAATTTGTCCTCCAAGAGTAGCTTGCTGTGCCTGTTTAAGCTCAATAATTTTTTCATAAGCTTTTTTCTTTTTGTCGCATTCTTCTACTGAAGAACAAATTTCTTCAGCTGATCCGAATTTAATATTGAAAAAAAACGAACACGAAAACAAAAAAACCAACACTCCAAAAAAAGCGCTTGCCGTAACTCGCAATCTTTTTATTTTTATATTCATACCCTCCTAATTATAGCACATTCGCTAGATAGCACTATTTACTGACTCTATTCTTTTGATGGATTCTTTTTTTCCCAGCGCCCATGCCACTTCAAACGGCGAGGGGGATTTTTTCTCCCCGGTGAGCGCCGCTCGCAAAGGAAAAAGCAAATCTCCCCGCTTGTCCCCTGCCGCTTGCAATAATTTTTCTTCGATATTTTTCAACTCCCAATCGCTTTCTGAAATGCTTTCCAAAACTTTTTTCGCTTTTTGCAAATTGTTTTTCATATCCTCATCAGAAGAGTCTTTCCAACGCAAATCATCTGATGAAATATTTTTCGGATCAGAAAAGAAAAATTGATTGCTCTCCCCTATTTGGTCAAATTTTTCCAAGCGGTCTTTTTCCACTGAAATTATTTTTTTGATATATTCTTCTTTCTCTTTGTCGCTCCATGTTTCGCGGTCTGTGTTCCATGATTTATAAAATTCTTTTTCTTTCAAAAAAGGCAACGCTTGATTATAAATCTCATCAATACTCATTTTCCTGATGTGCTGAGCACTGATCCAATTAAGTCTTTTAATGTCAAAAACCGCACCGGATTTGTTTACTTTTCTAATGTCATATTGAGAAATAAGCTCGTCCATTGTGAAAATCTCTTGTTCTGTTTTTGGATTCCAACCAAGCAGAGCAATAAAATTGACAATGGCCTGTGGCGGATATCCTTGATTTTTGAAATCCTGCACGCTCACACTTCCCTCTCTTTTGGACAATTTTTTCTTTCCATCTTTTCCCAAGATGTTCGGCATATGGGCGAATTCCGGCATAGCTTTTTCCCATCCAAAGGCTTTGTAGAGAAGAATGTGTTTGGGAGTGCTGGAAATCCATTCCGCTCCGCGAAAAACATGGCTTATTTTCATTAAATAATCGTCCACTACTACCGCCAAATGATAAGTGGGAAATCCATCCGACTTCAAAACTATTTGATCATCCACTGTGGAGTTTTCAACTTCTATTTTTCCATAAACCAAATCCTCAAAAACTGTTTTTCCTTCCGGAATTTTGAATCGGACAACGCATTTTTCTCCGTTTTTTAATTTTTCTTCAACTTCCTCTTTGGATAAATTCAAACATTTTCTGTCATATTTCGGAGCTTCTTTTCTGACTTGTTGATTTTTCCTCATCTCATCAAGTCTTTCTGCGGTGCAAAAACAATAATACGCTTTTCCCTCGTCGATTAATTTTTGGACGTATTTTTTGTAAATATCCAATCTCTCGGATTGAATATATGGCCCGCATTCTCCATCCTGCGACACTTTTCCGTCCTCATCCAGGACAACTCCTTCATCCGGAACAACGCCCGCCCATTGAAGCATTTTCAGAAATCTCTCAACCGCACCTTCAACAAGCCTGTTTTGATCAGTATCTTCTATTCGTAAAATGAATTTGCCGTTATTTTTTTTTGCATACAAAAAATCCGAAAGAGCTGTTCGCAATGCTCCGATATGCAATTCTCCCGTCGGCGACGGAGCAAATCTGGTTCGAATTTCTTTTTTTTCTGTCATAGAATTATTCCTCTTTCTTTTTTTCTTTCTTAATCACATTCCAATGATATCCGAAAATCGGCAATGCCACAATCAACATCGTAAGCGCGTCAACCACATTTTTTTGACGTTCCTGCGAATAGCATTCATCTCCGGAATTTCCTTTTTTCCATTGTTCATAATCTCGCAAAAGATTTTCCAATTGAATTTTTTGGTCATCAGTCGCCACTCTTTCCAAATTGCTTTTGTCCAATGCATATATCGGAGGTTGAACATCACATTGACTATATCCGCCTTTTTCCGCTTTCGGAAAAACATAATATTTCAAAGCAGTATTCAAAATTCTTCCGGCGCCAATAGCAACAAAAAGCAGGCTGATAAGCGATGCCAAGTACAAATAAATCGTACGAATTAATTTTGCTTTGTCCGTCATATTTTTTATTATTCTGTTATCCCCGTAAATCCACCTACTAGTGAAGGGAACCCAGAAATCATTTATTAATTATTATTTTTTTATGATCCAATAATATTTTAATTGGAAAAACTAGTACTGCGCTTAAAACGCGCTTAAAACGATATTTTGGTTCTAATATCAATCTCCAAAGCCATTCTAGACCCAAAATTTGCGCGAATTTGGGCGCTCTGGGCGTTTTCTTAGTCAGATAATCAAAACTACCGCCCACTCCCATTGCCAGCCTTATTTTAGCATTATTTTGATGTTTTAGCGAGTCTAGGAATATTTCTTGATTTGGCGCTCCAAAATTGCAAAAAATAATATCAGACGTAAGACGTAAGACGTAAAACGTATTTTTACAATCAATATTATCCCCGTCGATTTTTAATTTCGGATATTTTTTCAGGATAGCATCGCGAGTTTCCTTCCATGAACTCAGACTTCCTGTCCAAGATGCCAAGAAAATATTCAAATTTTTTCTTTCAGCAATTTGCAAAATATCCTCCATTAACTCAACTCCCGTCAAGCGACATTTGAGCCATTTGCCAAATCGGAGGAATGCAAAAAATATTCCCACTCCATCCGCCACGCGCAAATCACAATTGGTTAAAATATTTCGAAATTTTTTATTTTTCTGTGCCTCTAAAACAAATTCCGGATTGATTGTTGCGATTTGGTGGAATTTTTCTTCATTTAGAAAATCTTCGACTTTTTTCAAAATCTCCTCTCGACTAAAATTATCAATTTTAATGCCCAAAATTTCCATAAGAAAAAATTATTTCAACGGACAAGATTCAATCTCGATGAATTCCCCTGCGGTTTCTTCTGATCGGCTGTCAAAAATACTCACACTGTCAACAGGCAAAGATATTCTGAAATTTTCTTCAACTTCAGGAAAAGAATCCAGAATTTGCCATTTGTTTTTGCGGATTCTTCCAAGTGTTACGTGCGGATGAAATTCTTTCTTATCAATATTGAATGATCCGAAAGATTTTTCAATTTCCTCCTGAAGTTTTTTCAGCTCCTCGCTTGCTTTGCCGGAAAACCAAACAAGCCGGGCATCTTTTCCTTTAGTCGGACCGAGCTCAATTTTATTAAGTTCAATATCAAAAGATTCGATATTTTCAGTCGCTTCTCGCACACTCGTGCAAATTCGACTCAAATCTTCATCTTCCAGATAACCCAAAAAAGAAAGTGTGATATGAAAATTATCTTCCTTAATCCATTTAATTGGCAAATCATTCCATTTCTTGATTTTTTCCGCCAAGCGTTTTTTTACTTGAGAAGGCAAATTAATGCCCACAAAAATTCTTCGTTGCATATAAATTCATTTTAACATATTAATATCCAAGCATACTAGCATTTAATCCAAATTTTTTCAAGAAATAAAAAAGCCGAAAACAGATGCTTTTGTTTCGACTTTGGGAATAGCGATGGAACAGGAAGCGGGATTTGAACCCGCGACTTCAACCTTGCTAAGGTTGCACTCTAACCCGGCTGAGTTATTCCTGTTCACTGGCGCCCAAGGCAAGATTCGAACTTACAGGGGCATTACCTGCCCACTAGCCCAAAGAGCTAGTTATGTTTACCAATTCCATCACCTGGGCGCTCAACTTAAGAAGAACTGATTAATGTACATAAAGACTAGCAGTTATTAAAATCCTTGTCAATAATAAGGGCAAACTGATACAATTGAGTTATGGCTGAAATTAAAGAAAAGTATTTGGTAAGCGTTGTGCCTCTCACAAAAATTCCCCTTTCCCGGGAGCAATTTTTTTATTATCTTTCCAATACAACAATTCCGAGCGGATCGCTGGTGGAAGTATCTTTAGGGAAAAGAAAAATCAATGGAATCGTTTTGGACAGCAAGAATGATTTTACTCGAAGCGGAAATTATCGAATGAAAAAAATTGAAAAAATTTTGGAAGAAAGTTTTTTAACCGAGAAACAAATTGCACTGGCAAAATTTATTTCTGAATATTATTTCACTTCACTGGGAATCGTTTTGAAAATGTTTGTTCCTGATCGCGTCAAAGCGCGCGCAACGCGAAAAAAATTTTCAATACCGAAGCCGGAAATAAAAAACATAGTTTTTACCAAAGCACAAAATTCTTTCATTAATAAAATCTACCACAAAAATTGTAAATTGAAAGTTGTGAAATGTCAGGCATTGCTTTTCGGTCCGTCATCTTCCGGGAAAACCGAGGCGTGCATTCAGGTGATTGCAAAACTGAGCCAGCTAGACCCCGACACTCAATTTCTTATTATTGTCCCGGAGCTCACTCAGATATCCCCCATCGCGGAAAGAATTTTTGCGCATTTTGATGAAAATGAAATTGCCATTCTGCACAGTAAAATTCCAAAAGGTCAATTTTATTCCAATTGGCAGGCAATCAAATCAGGAAAAATTCGTGTAATCATTGGCACGCGCCAAGCACTTTTTGCTCCTTTTAAAAAATTAAAACTCATAGTTATCGATGAGGATCATGATGTATCTTTCAAGCAATGGGATGCGTCTCCAAGATATGAATCGCAAAAGATTGCCGAAAAACTGACAGATTTTTTCCGTGCGCATTTATTGCTCAGCTCCGCCACTCCCCGTGTCGAAAATTATTATCTCACCGAAAGCGAGAAGTATAAATTGATCAAATTTTCCCATTTGAATATTGGAAACAACGCAACGCATATTGAAGTTGTCGATATGAAAAAAGAGCGCTGGGTAAGAAACAAGTCTCCCCTCTCTCGGAAATTGAGAGGAGAAATCGAGTACGCGCTGAAAAATAAATTGCAAACAATTTTATTTGTCAATCGCCAAGGAATGAGTGCGTTTTCCGTGTGCAAAAAATGCAAGGAAGTTCTCAAATGCCCCAAGTGCCGGCGAGCACTGATATATCAAAAAAAAGGAAATTACAAATGCTTGCATTGTTCATACAAAACTTCTGATTTTCCGACTTGTCCGAACTGCAAAGAAATGATTTTTGAAAATGTGGGAATCGGGACGGAAAAAATATTGCGCGAATTACGAAAAAATTTCTATTCGGCCAGGATAGAAATTGCGGATAATCAAACAATGAAGAGCCAAGAAGTGCGTGAAAAAATTTGGCGTGATTTTTCTGATGGAAAAATCGATATTTTGATTGGAACGCAAATGATCACCAAGGGTTGGGATTTGAAAAATGTCGGATTTGTTGGTATTATTGACGCGGATGGGCTCCTCAGTTTTCCGGATTTATTCACAAATGAAAATGCGTTTGCGCACATCGTACAAGCTGCGGGAAGAACCGGGCGTCCCGGAAGCCGGTTTCCCGGAGAAGTGGTCGTACAAACTTTCCAGCCGGAAAATTTTGTTATAAAATCGGCAATAGAAAATGATTTCAGAAAATTCTATGAAAAAGAACTTGGTGAAAGAAAAGAATTGGATTATCCTCCGTTTGGAAAATTGATAAAATTAATTTTTCAAGATCAAAATGAAAAAAAAGCGAAAAAAGAAACTGACCGGGTTTTTCAAATACTGGAATGGGTCAGTGAAGATTTGGATGGAACAAGAATATATCCTCCGCAAAATTGTATGCTTTCTAATATTCGCGGAAAACATCGCAAGCAGATTATCATAAAATACAAAACAAAAGATGTGGATTTGAAAATAAAAAAAGCAATTCAATCGCTTGGTCCGGGATGGATTATTGACCGGGATCCAATTTCTATTATTTAATATACTTACTATTTGTTATGACTAAAAAAATACTTCTTATTACCCGCCCCATCGCTCCGCCGTGGGATGAAGCGTCGAAAAATTTCGCCTTTACCTTGGCGAAAGATTTGAGTGATAACAAAAATTTGGAGCTCCACTTGATGACTAACGGACAAGTTGATGAATTGCCAAGTTCCGTTATTCAGGAAAAGATATATACTCATTCGCAAAATGATTTCGGATTTTTTCAGAAATTGCGGTTATTTTGGTTTTTAATTTTAAATGCGTATAAATTTGATATCTTACACTTGCTTTTTACTCCGACTAAATTCAATACGGGGATGATGAGAGTTGTACTTAATATTTCTGGATCCCGGATATTTTTCGGAAAAAATTCCGGGATGACAGATATCCAATCAATTCAGACCGTTGCCACGTTGCGACAAGATTTATTTTCAGATGAAGAATTGAAAAATTTGATGTTTGGAGATTTGATTATTACTTATTCCGATTTCGCCAAGGAAAAATTACTCTCATTGGGAATTAAAAACGTCGAGAGGATTTATCCGGGAATAGATTTGGAAAATTATTCCCCAAAAGAAACAAGAGTGAAAAACGAAAATTACGCTTTGAATGATTTTGTGATCAATTTTGCCGGAGAATACACGCGCCTGGGAGCGATGGATGACGTTGTGGAAGCTTTTATCAAAGTATCCGGAAAAATTCCGACGGCAAAATTGTCGATGGCGGTGCGGGTGAAAAACAAAAAAGATGCTGATAATAAAAATAAGGTTGTTGAAAAATTAATGAAAAACAACCTTTTGGAAAAAGTTGTTTTTCATGACGACGGGAAATTCAATATGGCGGATATTTATAATATGGCGGATATTTCGATTTTTCCGGTACAAAATATGCGCGGTAAATTCGATGTGCCGTTGGTGGTGGTGGAAGCGATGGCGTGCGCCAAGCCGGTGATAATTTCCAACATTCCGATTCTTGAGGAATTTTCCAACAAAGAAAATTCGGTGCGAATCGAAGCCGGAAATGTCGAGCAACTCACCGCTGCGATTTTAGATTTGCACGATAATCCGGAAAAAAGAAAAAAACTCGGCATCAGCGCCAGAAAGTATGTCGAGCAAAACTTTGACATTAAAAATGTTTCAAAACAATACGCGGAGATTTACGAGAAAATATAAAAAAGACCTTTGATCAAATGATCCTAGGTCTTTTTGCAATTTTTTGAAAAGGTGTTGCGAACCTTTTTATTCCTCTGCTGTTGGAAAGGATGCGTCAAAGACTCCTTCCATATTTACCTTGACGAAGCCACGAAATGTGGCTTCGTAAGTTTTTCCGCTGTCGCCAGCAAGAAAAACTTTTTTTCCGGGATATAACGAACCGATGAATCTCGGCTCGTAATGAGTCAGGAACCCCCGGTTGCCATTTTCGTCAAAAATTTCGAAAACGGCGGCGACTCCAGAGATCGCTCCCTCTCCAATCCCCTCACCTTCCGCCGGCTCGTACAACGCCGACGTCGAGACACATCCGGAGAGTATAACCACAAAAAGAAAAAAAGAAAATATCTTTTTCATAAAGTTTCCTCTCCTTCTGCTACCGGCGTCAGAATATCATATCCAAACCCCATTGATGATATTCTAAAAAACCCCACAAACTTCGCCGAAATATCCTCGTTTTTTGCCGGAATCAAGGCGATATCATCCGGAGATAAACTCCGGAAACTCCCAATATTGCGCTTTAAAATAATTTCGCCATCGGGAAATGCCACAAAAATCGCGACGACTTCCTCACTCAATCGGAGTAGTTGTTTTTTCTCAGAAAAAAACACGCCTGCATTCCCAAGAATGCAAACCAGAAGCAACAACCCTAAAACCAAAAAACAAATCTTCTTCTTCATATCCCCCCCTTTTTTTTCTTTTGTCATTCCCGCGAAGGCGGGAATCCAGAAATTGATCGAAACATTACCTTGTCACAAATTGCAACCGGATATCCATATTTTGGATGCTTAGCAAAATTAGGTTTTCCATAAACTTTAAGTACGAGAAGCACCTCTCCATTGTCCTCTAAGACAAAAAAGCGCCTCCTTGTCCTTATGATTTTATTAGCCAGAAAAACTTCCGTTCCCGGCTCGATTGTGGTATCATATTTCATAGTGCAACCCCCTGAAACGTCTTTGCGAGGAATCTGCGACGAAGCAAACTATTCCTCAATTTATATATCAAATTTTCAAAATAACTACTATTAACTCAATATAATACTACATAAATAATTTTATGTCAATACCTAAAACAAAAAAAATAAACCTGCATCTTCAGCAATTTCAAACCAAGGAAATGAGTGTTCCGGTGATTTTTCACACTTCGGATGCTCTTTTGCCCAACCAGCACACCTTCGACCAACTGGAAAACCTCGGAAAAGACAAGCGTCTTTTTTCCCATATCGCCGCGATGAGCGACGTGCATCCCAAGGCGGGACGCAAAAATCCAACCGGAACAATCGTGGCAAGCAAAACGCATCTTTTTCCCCAAATCAACGATACCGCCCCTAATTGCGGAATGCGTTTTTTGCGTACCGATTTGAATGACCAAAATCTGACAGAAGAAAAAATCGACGAACTTTTCAAAGAATTGATCGAAGTTATTCCGACAAAAAAATATGTCGGCAATAAAATTCCATACCAATTGGCAGTCGACATTGCCCATAAAGGAATCGACCCGTTGCTTTCTCACCTGAAAAGTCGCACAAAAAATGAATTGGAAAATTCCTCAATGAATGGAAATATGGTTCCGGAAGAAATCAGCCAGCGGGATATTTTTGATGCGATTCCGAAATTCTTTTTTCACGTGGGAAAATATCGTCTCGGAATTTTGGGAGCGGCCGGAAATCACTTTTTGGATCTGATGAAAATAACGGAAATCAAGGACAATGAAATTGCGGAAAAGTTTAATCTCAAAGTCGGACAATATATTTTTCTGATGCACACCGGCTCGGGACTTTTCGGACAATACGCGTCATATATGTATACACCAAAAACCAAAGAACATTTCAGTCAAAAAATGATGCTCAAAATCGGAACAACATTTTTCGACAGCCAGAAAAAACAAGTATACAAAAATATCGCCGAAAAAATAAAAAAATATCAAAACTCTGATGAATTTTTGGGCTATGAAGCGGACAGCCTGGAAGGAAAAATGTATCTCACTGCCCACCAAGCCAGTGCTAATTTCGGATTTGCCAACCGGGCAGTTCTAACTGACAATTTGGATCGCGCTTTGGAAAGAGTTTTCGGAAGACAAGTTGAATTAGATTTACTCTATGATACTCCGCATATTTTCAACCGGAAGGAGAATCATTTTGGCGAAGATGTTTGGGTGCATCGCAATGGAACTGTGAGCGCCGATGGTCCGCAAAGAATGAAAAATCATCCTCTGTTTTCCCAAACCGGAGAGCCGGTTTTCATTCCATCTTCAATGAGTACTCCTGCCTATTTGGGAGTCGGAACGGATGAAAATGATTCATCCTTTTTTTCAGCAAGCCACGGAACAGGAAAACGCGCCGAAAGCCAAGAAGATGCCGCGCATAATAAGAAAGAATTGTTTGAAAAAATGGAAAAACGTCATGTCAAATTATACAACGCCGCTTCCAAAGGAGTAGTCTTACAAGACAGCTCCTATTACAAAGATATTGAGGAAGTGATTTCCGGAATGGAAGAAAATAAAATCATAAAATCAGTAGTCAAAATGCAACCGGTAGCAGTATTGATGTATTAAGATTAACTTAATTCTATTATATATTGATCACATATAGATCTTCCCTGCCTTCACAGGAATGACAAAATAAAATAGGTGCTTTTTTTTAAGATTGTTGCAAGATTTCAATTGCTTTATCTAGTTGCGGATCGCGATTATTATTCCAATCGTCATCTGTGAAATCAACTTCCACATCCGGAGTAATTCCTTCATTATTGATTTGATTTCCTTTCGGCGTGAGCCATTTGGCGACAGTGATTTTCACAGCACTGTTTTCTGACAAAGAAACCAATTCTTGAACAGACCCTTTTCCAAAAGATTTTTTTCCAACCAATGTCACATTATCGCGATTTTCTCTGAGTGCTCCCGCCATAATTTCCGACGCACTGGCGCTTCCCTCATTAATCAAAATTACAGTCTTAATCTTGCTCAAAGCATCTCCTCCGGTACTGAGCAATTCTTTTCGTTTTCCTTGAGAATTTTCCTCAATAACGACTATTTTTCCTTTCAACAAAGCTCGACTGGACATTTCCACCGCAGCATCCAAAAACCCTCCCGGATTGTTCCGCAAATCAATAATTAAACCTTGTGTTTGAGATGGAATATTTCTGATCGCACTGTGAAATTCTCGAATTGTCGAATCTCCGAAAAGACTCACACTAATGTAGAAAATGTTATTTTCTTTCTCTTCAAATTTCACGCTATCTACATTTATAGTGTCGCGAACAATCAAAATTTCTTTTGTCTCTCCTGTTTCCCCGCTGCGAAATATTGTAAGTTTTACTTCACTTCCCTTTGAACCACGAATTTTCTTCACTGCTTCATTAATTGTCATTTCCACAGCGTCTTCTCCGTCAATCTTAATAATTTTATCCCCGGCTCGAAGCCCCGCTTTTTCCGACGGAGAATTCTCCAATGGAGCAATCACAGTTAAAACTCCTTCCCGAACTCCCAATTCGGCGCCAATACCTTCGAACATTCCTTCTATATCTTCATTGAATTGCTTATTTTCTTCAGGATTGAGAAAAATCGTATACGGATCTCCGGTCGCCGAAAGCATTCCGTTTATCGCACCATATATCAAGTCTTGCGTCTTCAAATCTTTCACGTCAACATATTTATCTTTAAGTAATTCCCACACATCCCAGAACAAGGAAAAATCCACTGCATTATCTTTCCCACCCTCCTTATTAATTAGAATAGACTCTTCCAGTGGAATTTTTTCCGCTGAAAATGAATATGATTCCTGTTTCCCTTTTTCCAATCCAAACCAAAAACTTAAAATCAACAAAATGAAAACGAAAAAACTTCGGGCATATAAGCCGAAGATTTTTCTTTTTTCCTGCAAGTTTTGCGTGTTATTTTGTTCCATCTAATATCTATTCAAGTATTTTTGCAAATGCTTCTTTTATTCGGTCATAATTATCTCCTCTTGGAAAAAGAATGTATCCCGCTTTCTTCCATTCATCTCCGGTTGGAGTATATAAAAGTCCTTCTTCAGAATTTTCCAAAACTTTCTGATTTATTTTAACATCTCCTACTTGTTGATACAGCTCAAAAAATCTATTCATCTCCCAAAATTGCATATTGGTTCGCGTATTATTTCCAAGACTATCAAGCATTTTATTAACTGCACCAAAATCTGACAACACACCTACGCTTAAAGCTTTTTTCTTAATTCCTTGAATGACCTCCTGTTGCCTACGCGCACGATCAAAATCACTGGAAGTAACTCTCGAACGAACATAACAAAGAGCCTGCTCTCCATTTAATGTAATATCACCAGCTGGCAATTCAAAATCTCCTCCGCATTCCAGCTCGTTTTTACTGGCATTATTAGCATAGCAAAGTGGATATTTTTTCGGATTATCATAATATGTTCCATTTTTTCTGCGAATCCACTTTTCTTCATAATTTCCCGACGGAATAGTAAAAACTGTATTCTTATCACAACGTTGCTCCAATCCCTTAAATTGAAGAGCCTCACTGAAAGGTTGGTCCAGATGAATATCAACGCCGCCCAAGCTATCCACTAATTGCTGAAAACCGGCAAAATTAATACTTGCCGCGTAATGAATCGGAACACCAACAATTTCACTAACAATTATACTCATATCTTCCAATCCTCCACCCGTTGTCCTTTCTTCACCACTGGCATATACTGCGTTAATTTTTGCTTGATACTCTTTTCCGGGAACTTTCACATAAAAATCTCGCGGAATAGAAAATAACGAAGCTTTGCTTTCCTGTCCTTCGACTTTCGGTTTAAAACTGGCAATCATAATCGTATCTGCCAAAAGTCCTCCACCTTCCACGCCCTCACCGCGCATTCCCAGAAGAAGAATATTGACTCGACCACTATCTTCACCTTCTAATTTCTTGTCTCCGATTGGCAATGTATTATATAAATTCTCCAAAATACCCCCACTTCCGACTTTTTTCCAAACACTTCCGGTTTTCCACGCCATCGCACTAAAAACCAAAAATAAAAAACCGCCTATTATCAATAAAACTTTTTTCCACGTCTTCATTTTTTTCTTTCCTGACGGATTATAAATATAATCATTTCCCGTTTTCTTTTTATTTCTTAAAAAAAGCCACATTTTTTATTGTATTATTATATTCAAATTATATTATCCTCTGATAAATTTCCAGTAATTTCTCTGCTGATTTTTCCCAAGAAAATTCTTCCGCTCGTTTTTTTCCGCTCAAAATAAACTCTCTCCGCAGGTTTTCATCAATAAAAAGATTATACATCTTTTTTGATATTTCATCAAGATCACCCGATGCGGCAAAATCACATCTGTCTCCTCCGACTTCCCGCAAAACTGGAATATCAGAAGCTAACACAGGAACATTTTGACTCATCGCTTCCAAAATAGGAATACCAAAGCCTTCATAAAACGACAAGAAAGCGAAAATTTTTGCCAAGCAGAACAATGCCGGCTTGTCTTTTTCATCCACATATCCGGGAAAAATAACATCCTCTCGCAATCCTTCTTTTTCAATTACCTCGTCTATCTTTTTGTCAAAATTATGAGCTTTGCGATTTCCCGCCAACACAAGCTTCGCTCCAAAAATATCCTTTTTTATTTTTGCAAACGCTTCAACCAATGACGGAATATTTTTTCGCGGCTGCATCGTTCCGAGATACAAAATAAAATTTTGTGGCAATTTATATTTTTCTTGAACCTTCTTTAATTCGTCCTGTGAAATTTCCCGGCGGAAATTATCCCCGATGGAATTATTCACCACTTCAATTTTTTTCTCCTCCATGCCATAATGCCTGACGATTTCATTTTTTGTAAACTGCGATACCGCGATTATTTTGTCTGCTCTTTTGAAACTGAGCGGAATAAGGATGCTCAAAAAAAACAAATCTGATTTTTTAATAAATTGCTTGTGCGTTTTGAATGACACGTCATGAATAGTGGCGATTATTTTTATTTTTCGAGGAACAAAAAGGGGCGTAATGTATTGCGTGTGATAAGCATCCACCGGATTTTTTCGCAAATATCGAGGCAATGTCCACAAATTCCAAATAAATCTATTTTTTGACTCAATTGACACAATTTCAAAGCCATTGCCTTTCGTTATACCCAAATCCTTCTCGATTTCTTTCAACTTATTTTTGTCAGTTATGTCTGTAAAAAGCAAAAAATTGCATTCTTCTTGTTTCTTTTCGCGCACAATTTTTTGCAAATTTTTTACCAAATTAAAAAACACCACCTCATCGCCGGTTCGATTTTTCCCAATATTTCGAATGTCAATTCCAATAATCATATTACTTTCATTTTATTACTTTATTTGCGCAATCGCCAAATATATCCACAAAAATCCTAACATAATTCCCGAATTAAACAAATTCGGAACAATAATCGCGCATAGGCTCAAAATAATAAAAAATCCAAAAATCATAATTCTTGATTCCTGATTCTTGATTCCTTCATGCAATAAACGAATACCTTGCATTAATATTAATCCTAAAATAACAATAAAACTAACAATACCTAATAGTCCCGATCCCAGCCAGATTTCCAAAAATATATTACTCGCATTGAGCCCCGCTCCTCTTTCATCTGTTCCCAAAATTTGGGAAATGTTTCCCCAGCCAATTCCCAAAATCGGATGCTCTTTGATTTGCTGCCAAGATTTTTGATAGATCTCTGAGCGAATACTCACATTCGGATCATCTCTTTTGATTCGCGCGATGGAATTTCCTTTCGCTTTTTCACTTTCAATTTCCTCTAAGTTAATATGCCGACATCCATATTGTTCCAACTCCCCAACATCCGAAATCACCAAATCAGATTTGAGCTCCGATTTTGGCAAACAGGAAATCGTAATCTCTTGCAATCCCGACCCAGTACTTTGAATCCGATTTCCAAGTTCAAAATTCGTCAGACCGAAAATTTGAATTGCCAAAACAGCAACTACGAATGTCATTCCCGCGTAGGCGGGAATCCGGAGAATTTTTGAATTTTTATTTTTAAAATAATACCAAACACAAAATACAAAAAATAGAACACTGACAACCCCCGCCCCCAGCCAAGCACTCCGCGCAACCGTCAATATCAGAATCAAAAATAATAAGGTAAGGATTAAGTATAAGAAAAAATTTTGAATTTGAAATTTTAAATTATTTAATTTAAGAATTGGAAATTGTTTAGAAATTAGAAATTGGAAATTAGAAATTTTTTCTTCATCATCGCCAGCTTTGTTTTGAAAATAATATAATATTGAATATACAAAAGAAATAAGAAGCACTAAAAATATTCCCAGCCAGTCCGCTTCGGAAAATGTCGCGTTGGGACGCCCAGGCATCACTTCGAAGTTGGAAAGTCCACGAACAAATCGCCAATTTTGCCAAATTCCAAAAATAATGACTACTACTGACGAACTCAAAAAATACGGGATTATTTTTCTCACGTCTTTCATATCCTGAATGAAAATTCTCGTCAAAAAATACAACGCCGCAAAACTTACAATCACGATCGATTGCTTGAACGCAATTCCTTTGGAAATCGAGCTTGCTAGAGCGCTGAAAAATCCGCCGGCAACAAAAACCAAAACCAATGCGTCAATCCAATTCCATTTTGGCAATGTAAATGAAAGACGCTTGGTCAAATAACGAACACTTACCGCCAAAAGTGATGCCGCACCCAAAAGTTGATATGGACGCACTGCCAATCCCAATTCTTTTGGCGCCAAATTTACATTTTCCAAAGCAATTGTTCCCACAAAAAACAAAAACGCCCACCCTGGTCGGTACAGAGAAAATAACAGAATAATCACCGCAAAGAAAACAAAATCTCCAACATTTTTCACCGGCAAAACCCCAAGATTGAAAAGCAAAATCAAAAAGAAAACCAAAAAAACATTAACCGAAATTAGCCATACCCTTAATCCCCCTCTCCCTCTGGGAGAGGGCTGGGGTGAGGGTTCATTGACAAATTGTTGAAAATATGAGACCATCAAAAGTCAATCAATAGTTAATTTAACAATTCGTATTATACCACAAACTTATATTCTCGGGGAGGAGAAAAAAATGGAGAAAAAAATATTCATTTTAATGTTAATGGTATCTATATTTACATTATTAGCCATTTTTACGGCAAGCGCCGTTTCTGTTATAAAGAAGAATAACCGCATCACCGAGCTGGAACGGACAAATGCTCGGCAAAAAACTCGCATTGTCGAGCTCGAGAATCATATTACTGAACTAGGGTATGCATCAGAAGGTGCAATGATATTTTTTCCAAAAGATACAGTAGCAGAAGTAATGGTAATCAAGTCTTCTTCTGCTATCAATAAGGATAACTTCTTGGCAATGCCAGTAGTACAAGGTGATTACGTCCTGCATCATCTAAAGAGCGGAGGACAGTTAATTTTTCATTCTGAAAAATTACCGAGAATCACACATGTTTTTCCTTAAAATTATTTAATTGCGAACTAGTATCGGCAGACGCACAAATTGCGTCTGCCGTTTTTTTTATTTCCCAATCCTCTCTTGCCCCCTCTCCCTCCGGGAGAGGGTTGGGGTGAGGGTTCTTGGCAACACCTTCAAGCTAAATATTTTCTTCAATCTTCAAGATAACTCCATTCAAATTATCATTCACTTCATTGTTCCCATCTCTTTTTTATCATTCCCGCCTTCTCTTTCTTGTCATTCCCGCGAAGGCGGGAATCCAGAAAACTTACAGCTTGCAGAAACTCACAATTCATCATATAAATCTTTCCATTGGGGATTTTTTTCTTCAATCAATCTCAATTTCCAATCCCTATTCCATTTTTTCAATTGTTTTTCTCTGCGCAAGGCGCTTTGCACATCTTCTGTTTGTTCAAAATAAACCAATTTGTCAATATTATATTTTTTTGTGAAACCTTCGACTATTTTTTCTTTATGTTGAAAAATTCTATTCTTTAAATTACTCGTTATTCCAATGTATAACGTTCCATTCCTTTGGTTGGTTAAAATGTAAACGCAATATATTTTCATACTCATGCTGGATTCCCGCCTCCGCGGGAATGACAAAATTAAGAGCGGGAGTAACAAAATATTAGAGCGGAAATGACAAGGTTATTTAGAATGCAGAAACAACATTTTATCCCAAAATATCCTTCAATTCATTTATTCTTTTCTTTTTTGCTTCTTTGTCGATTTCCGAAACAAGAAGTTCTCTGAGCGATTCGATGGCGGCCGCGCCTTCATTTTCAGCCAAGAAAAGAGAACGCGGAGTTTCTCCTATGGAATTTAAAATCAAATCCAATTTTTCAACTTTTTTGGAATCAGACAAAACTTCCGTGGAAAGAAACCTTTTTAACAAATCACATCCCGACTCCCCTTCCATTGCGCTTTTGATTTCCGTTGCAAAAGGAGGAAGATCCTTTGGTTCTTCGAAATTACTCACTCTATTTTCCGGCAAACCTTCAAAGCCGGAAGATTGCTCAAATTTCATATTTTTTATTTCAATTATTAATTATTGGAAAAATATTCCAGCATTTTGTCGGTGAATTTGTTCCAAGAAAAATATTCGGATCTTTCTCTTCCGCGACGGACAAGTTCTTTTTTGTGTTCTTTGTTTAAGAGAACATTTTTTACCGCTCCGGCAATATCGGAAATACTGTCCGGATGGCAATATTGCACCGCATCACCTCCGACTTCTTCCAAAGAAGAATTGCGCGCGGTAACAACCGGCGTACTTTGATTCATCGCTTCAAGTATTGGCAATCCGAATCCTTCATAAAACGAAGGGTATACAAAAACACTGGCACCCGAGTACAAAGCAGGCAAATCCTCTTGTGGAACAAAATCCAACAGTTTCACATAAGCTGTCAGATTCAATTCCCGCACCAATTTCTCCGCATCGGTTATCAAAGGCGCCAGCTGCGGAAGCAGTTTTCCGCTGACAATCAAATTTGGAAAATGATTCAAAAAATACTCTTTTTGATTTTTTTCCAAAAGATATTTGTACGCGCGAATCACACCCTCGACATTTTTGCGTACCTCCATTCCTCCGCCGGCATACACATATCCCCGCTTAATATCATATTTCGCCATCATTCTTTCTATTTTTTGTTCAGAAACCTTTTTTTTATATATTTCATCAATATCAATATGATTCACGAAAATATCCGCCGAAGAAATTCCCAAATGCCGAATCAAATCTTTTTCGGTATGAATTGAAACCGCAACAACCTTGCCAGCGTTAGCAATTGCTTTTTCCGTCATACTCCAATATATTTTTTTTCTCCAATTATTCAAATACTCGGGAAAAAGTCTTGGAATAATATCGTGAACCACCATTATATGTTTTATTTTTTTCAATATCGTCGGACATTGGTACATACTCAAAAAAATATCACACCCGTCTTTTTTCACTTGGCGCGGCAACAAGTATTTTTCCCACCAAATTTTGCGGATCAAATCATCCCGCTTCCAAATTGGCAAAAAAACACGCTTCTTGAAATTCCCCGGCAACGCCCAATTGATATCTTCTTCCAAATACAAAATATATTGAATATTCCGCTCTAAACTTTTCCAGTTTTTTTCAATCAACTTTTTGAGAAAATTAACACTCACTTGCCCAATTCCCGTTCCGGACTTGCGCAAAAAAGAAACATTAATCCCTACCTTGATTATTTTTCGTTTTTGTTTCATTATTTTATAAACTGATATAAACTGGCTATGATGTAGTTTAATTATAATCCAAAAACTTTTAATTTACAATTTTGAACGATTTAATAATGAAACGATTTAATAATTTAAAATTGCACCTAGCTCCAATGGCCGGATTTACCGATAAGGCGATGAGGCAAATTTGCTCTGAAAACGGAGCTGATATTACTTGGAGTGAAATGGTAAGTGCCGAAGGGCTTGTCCATAATCCCCCCTTGCCCACCGGGAGAGGATCCGTCAGCTGGCGGAGGGATGAGGGTTCTTTTACTCGCAACAAGTCATTAAAATTGGCAGAATCTTTCTCTGGAGAAAAAAATTACATCGTACAAATTTTCGGAAGCAATATTGAATCAATGGTAAGCGCAACTAAAATCGTTGAAAATAAAATTCATCCAAAAGGAATAAACATAAATTTGGGCTGTCCTGTGCCCAAAGCCAAAAAAGCCGGCTATGGCGCTTGCCAAATGGGAGAAATTCCTTCAGTAGTTAAAATAATCAAAAAAATCAAACAAAATACCTCCCTTCCAATTTCCGTCAAAACCCGTCTCGGGATTTCCAATCCGAAAGAAATTCTGGATTTTGCGCCAAAATTGGAAAAAGCCGGCGCAAATGAATTGATTGTTCACGCTCGTACTCTTCCCGGAATGTTTCATCAAAAGCCGGACTGGAAAATTGTCAAAAAACTCACAACAACATTAAAAATTCCTATCATTTACAATGGCGGAATCAAGTCCCCGGAAGATGCTGTTTTTTACGCGCAAAAAACCGGCTGTCTTGAATTGATGATCGGACAAGCCGCCATCGGAAATCCCTGGATATTTTCTCAAATCAAAGAGTATTTTCAAACGGGAAAATATTCCTTCCCTAATGAACTTGAAAAAAAGAAAACAATTTTGCGCCATGCCGAATTGGTGGAAAAATATTTCGGCGAAAAAGGCTTTGTTATTTTCCGCGCCCATCTCGCTTCATACTTGAAAAACATCCCCGATGCCGGCGCATGGCGCGCCCGTGCGGTACAAATAAAAAATCTCAACGATGTCAAAGAAATAATCAAAGAAATCCACTTCAATTGACGAAATTGCCAAAAATACTATAATTGAACTTGTAATTCAGTTTTAAAAAATTAAGAATTGAAAATTGATTGAAAATTGCCAGCTCTAGGCTGGTCCGCCTTAGGCGGAAAAATTGGAAATTGAAAATTTATAAACAAAATTAAACTTCCATTATTACAATTTCACATCAAATGAAATATAAATGAAAAAAAATAATGTTTCTACTAAAAAGGTTTGTATCATCGGTCTGGGTTATGTCGGACTCCCTCTTGCTGTCCAATCGGCGCTCAAAGGTTTCGAGGTTTTCGGTCTAGATATGGACGAATCAAAAATAAAAAAAATTCAAGCAGGAAAAAGTCCGATTGACGAAGAATTTCTTCATGAAAATTTACCCAAGGTTAATATCAACGCAACAACAAATGAAAAAGTTATTCAAAAAGCGGATATCATTTTGGTTTGCGTTCCCACTCCGATCGACAAAATGTTTTTCCCGGATTTGGGTCCGGTTCGCGGAGCGGTCGCGGCAATAATCCGCAATTTCAAAAAAGGACAGCTTGTCATAATCGAATCAACTATCAACCCCGGAGTTTGCGAAGAAGTGGTTGAACCAATGTTTGCGGAAGCGGGATACAAAGTAGGGAAAGATTATGAAATGGCGCACTGTCCGGAAAGGATCAACCCGGGAGACCCGAAATGGAACGTTACTAATATTCCGCGCGTAGTCGGATCATTCACGCAAAAAGGATTGGAAGAAGCGAAAAAATTCTACGAAACTATTATTGAAAACAGCATATATCCGATGAAATCCATCCGTGAAGCGGAAGCGGTAAAAGTGGTGGAAAATTCTTTTCGCGACATCAATATCGCTTTCGTAAATGAGTTGGCAAAATCTTTCGACAAAATGGGAATCGATGTCAAAGATGTGATTGCCGGCGCTTCAACCAAGCCTTTTGCTTTTATGCCACACTGGCCAAGCTGTGGAGTTGGCGGTCATTGCATCCCAGTTGATCCGTATTATCTGATTGAGCGCGCCAAGCTTTCGGGATTTGATCACGAGTTTCTCAAAATTGCCCGAAAAATAAACAACTCAATGCCACTTTATACCGTCGAACTTTTGCACGAAGAATTAAATAACATCAAAAAACCTCTAAACGGAACCAGAGTCGGAATTCTTGGACTTTCCTATAAAGCCAACGTTGATGATTTGCGCGAAACTCCGGCGCTCAAAGTAATTGAAGAAATCAAAAAACACAAAGCAAAAGTGGAAATCTTTGACCCGTATTTTCCGAAAATGTCCACTGTCAAAAGCATCGAGGAGTTGCTGAAAAAATCCGAAGCGGTTGTTTTGGTAACCGACCACAAAGTTTTCAAAGAAATCGATCCGAAAATTTTCAAAAAGCACAAAATAAAAGTCCTAATCGACGGCAAAAACTGCCTGAGCAAAAAGGATTTTGAAAAGCAAGGGGTTGTTTACAAAGGGATAGGAAGATAAAAAAAACACCAAAAGGAGGTGCCTTATGTCTTCTGAGAAAAAAGCGATTCCGGTTACACTTAAAGATTTTGAAAGTATCGCCCCTGACTCCATCGAGGCGTGCGGAGAGCCAATGCGCATTGGCGGCAAAAAAGGACCACTGGTAATTTTCGTGGTCTTTAAATAAAAGCTACTTCTCCCGCTCCATAAAAAAAGCTCTGTCAATCAATCATGATTGTCAGAGCTTCACTATTTTTACACTCATTATAAATTTATACTACAAAATCTCACGATCGTGATAATCTGCAAGAATAAGAAATTTACAGGAGTTTGTCAACAAAAAAGCTTGACTTTAAAACACAAGAAATGGATAATTAAACCAAACACGCAAAACAGCTCAAAAACTTGAGTCCGGTTGCGTTTTAGCAACTTGACAATTGAATGAAAAAACAAAACTCAGATAAAGGAGATAAGGAATGGAGAAAATAATTACTACTAAAGCTTTTCGCTTTCCGTTATTGGATAAAATTTTTAGACGATTAAAGGTTGCTTCCCCGCCCGATTTTGTTGTTATCTATTACGCAGAATTGGCGGGATTTGTCGCGTTGTCTATATGGCTGTTCGGAATGGACGTCATACAAAAACTGTTTTTTCAAAGCGAACAAACGGTATTTATCTGGATCATTGTCATTGCGTCAAATATTGGTCTCCTAATGTCCATGGAGATCTTCAGAAACACCAGGAAAGAATCTCTTTCGATAGAGAAGATGGTGTCGCGTATTGATGAAATTGATTTTTCGGAGGGAGTAATTCCCTTGAAAAATAAATTCTCGAAATCAATGTTCGTTGAGTGTTTCAAGAGAATTTACTCAACGACAAAAGACTCAGGATCATCATCGAAACATCTCGAAAAATATTTTTCGGATATGATTTTTAAAGCGCCTTCTTATTTGAACGCGCTGGCGAATTCACTTCCCGCACTCGGCATTATCGGAACAACCGCGGGAATCGCGGAAGTTTTTCTGAACAAAAAAACCGGAGACGAGGCGCTGATTGGCTTTGGATACGCAATATCCACCACACTACTTGCCACGTATATGAAGTTTTTTCTGAAGCATTTCAATCATGTGCTGATTTCAGAAAGAAGTTCTCAATTGCATACGGTACTTTATCTGTTCGAACAAAAAATGAGGAGGTCTAGCGATGATGCAAAATCCAATGATTGATGATGAAGACGACAACGTGTCATTTGCTGACACCTGTCTGCTTCTGATGTTGGGGATAGTAATGACACTATCCGCAAAACACATAATCGAAACGTATCCCACAAATACAGTTGCCGATCCTCGCCTCGACGTTTTAATGATGGCTACCAAGGACAACGCTTACGAAGTAAAATGCAATGGAAAAGTTAGTCCTGAGACATTGGCAAAAAAAACACGTATGGGCTTAGAGAAAACTAATGTCCATGTTGCAATACATTCTGACAAAAAAATTACGGCGGAGATCATAGCGCCGTATATAAATGCAGTCGATGGTTTAGAAAACGGAAAAAATAAAGTCATCTGGACGTTCGACCTACTACAATAAGGAGGAGAAAAATGGATTATCTGGAGAAAAAGAAGTGGCGCAGTATTAAGCTTAAAGGTGGGAACAAAAAAGTTTCCCGAAAAAATTCAAACCTTCACTGGATCAAGACATTTGGCATATTCGCTGGGTTCTGGACGATTTTTGGGATAGTTGCACTTTGGCTGCAACCTCCCTCCATTTCCAATGAACATCGAACAGTTGCGGGATTCAAGTATTCTGAGCTGGAAAAAGATTTGGAAATCACCCATATTCAGATTTCCTATGAGAAGCATTTTTCCAATGGAATATTTGCCTCTCTGGGCGACGTAATCTCTTTTATGGAAGAAGGAGAGGGTGAAAAAATCGACACTGATTTTGATTTCATCCGCTATGCCGCATACAATGCCGAAAGGATGTATTTTGCATACACAGCGACAGATTGGATACTTCCCTCTATTTTATTTAACAATAAGGGGAAAGCCAAAACGGAACTGGTTGCTATGGAAAACTTCTCCAAAAGTTTTTCTGTGGTTCCATACGGAAACTTTGCCGATAGTAAGCAAAAATCGGCATTTAATATAGATGAACCATTTTTCAAAAACGAAGGTATGCAGGGTCTTGAGAATGGTTTTTACCTAAACTTTCCGGATAGGAAAAGGCTATTCAAGCCTAATGATACGTTGCTTGTGTTGCGACCAAATCTTTATCGCACACTCCACGCAGCAGACAAGGAAGTTGAATTGTCAGCTCCATCACTGGAGCCAGAAGAAACTCTTGTTGCTGCAGCATACCTCACAGATCTTTGTGATCATAAGACCGGCAAATGGGATGTGGCGAAAACCCAGTGGTGGGTTTCGCAGAACTATGCAATCGCCTATCGCTATCCGCTCAACCCGAAAAAAATTTCCGTCGTTGGAGAGGGTATAAACGCTCGCTTCGTTTATTCAGAAAAACTCCCCTCTGCAATCGCCAAACTACAAAACAAACGCGGGGAGCTGAGCGAGATTGAACTTCAACTGCAAAACTCGCGCGGAGAACTGTGTTTCTGGGCATCAAATGACCCTACTCAATCAATTTTCATCCCATTTTCTTACTTGCATCGTATGGAAAATGATGAAACCATACTGCTTGGATCTGCAAGCGACATCGAGATTACCTTCAATGATATCTTGGATGCCGCTCAACAAGTTCGAGATAATAAGCAGTTCTCCCGGAAAGAATTTCTTTATCCGGGAGAAGGTGGCGATTTCGGAGAGATTTATCTCGCTTCACATGTTATCGATACGCCGAGATTGCGGAAAATTGCAGATCAAATATCTCGGGGCGCTAAAACCCCCGAAGAAATTGCGGAAAAATTCACAGAATATTCCGCCAAAAATATCGGATACATTTCCGACTTTGTCCGCGGAAAAACTCTGGGTGTTGGCAATGTGGATACGCCAGAAGAAATAGCCCGAAATCCGTTTGATACTCTCATCAATGGAGCGCTGGGCGACTGCGAAGATCATGCGATTTTCGCCGCTTCCCTGTTTTTATCAGCACGGAATCCCATTCTGAATAACCGCCAAGTAGGACTTGGCGTGGTTGCTTATATCAGAAATAAAGTGGCTGTGGGACACGCAGTCACAATGCTTCCGGAAATCGGGGAAGTTATTACCGACCCATTTCCAAACCACGTTTTGGTAGGAGAAACTCCTTTCACCTATTTTGAGGCAACGGGTGCAGGCTACAACTCCCTGCATCAACTGAAACCTCAATCTCTAGGAGAATTACCTCAGAGGGTTATCATCATTAGTAGTGGCAACGGTCGCAATCGAACTCTGAGTGTGGCAGGATTCACTCAGTTCGAATATTTACAAGAAGAGGAGGACGAGGGATAATTCCAAAATCCTCATCCTCATCTCTATCAAACTCATCAGGGCTTTGCATAATATTATTTTATGTAAAGCCCTTTTTTATTTTCCGAAACCTTGCAATATTCAAGAAAATACACTATTGTAATATGAAAACAAGAACAGTTCTTACACAATAAAATATACTATTTTTGAGGTGCTCTCAATGAAATCAATTTTGATTGCTTTATGCTTATTTTTTCTTTTTTCAAGTCCCGCTCAATCAATAGAATTTGAGTGGCCAACCAAAAATTCCCCTATTCTTAACGACAAGCAATTCACCATTCATATCGGTGAATATTCCAGAAATTACTCGGAACATTTAGTTGTTGGAGGGGATCTGTGCCGAATAAGCATAAAAAATCTCCCTCTAAAGCCCGATTCGGCAAACTTCATTTCGGTATCTTTTTCAGAGAAAGAAGTTGAAATTTTCTCCAATGAGATTATCGTACTTTGGCGCTTGGAAGAAAAACCGGATTCTGATGAAGACGGACTATCGGATGAATTCGAGAAAAGTCTCGGAACAAATCCGAATATGAAAGATTCAGATAATGACGGAATTCCCGATGGCGAAGAATATGTAACATGGGGAGCAAAGAGATCATTGCTGAATTTTGATGAGAATAAGGACAGTATTACTGCTGCCAATATTATTGATCCGGATTCGGATAATGATGGAATCCTAGATGGCAAAGATTCGGATATTCGCAGGATATCCCGCCCATTCTATATCCGCGACAAATTGGAAAAAATGGAAACTGATCTTTTTATTTCTCTGCCCAAAAAAGAAAACTTGGACACGAAATATTCCGGCAAGGAAGTTTCGGTAACATTTTTTTGGACGAAAAACACCGATTCAGATTTTGCCGGATACAAGATTCATTACGGGATTGAAAGCAAAAAATACAACATCATCATCGATGTCGGAAAAACCAAGACTCCCGAACAGCCGAAGATAGAAATAATCTTCAAATTAGTTCCCGGAGTCGATGTGTATTATTTTGCCGCAACCGCTTATAACGCCGATGGATTTGAAAGTGGCTTCTCAGAGGAAATCGCGTATTCGATCAAAGAAAAAGATAGCCCAAAAAAGGAGAAATAAGATGAAAAAAATAATTATTATTGTAGCAACGATTGCTTTCTGCGCACTATTATCATCATGCGCATCATTACAAAAACAAACCTCCGCAATTGGAAGCAACTTCGACGCCAAGTATTCCGGCGAGGAAATCTCGCTTTCATTTGGATGGAGTAAGAACCCAGAAAAAGAAATGGCTGGATATATAATCAGCTACGGAACAAAGAGCAAGGAGTATGATCGCTTTATCGTGGTTAATTCCGGAGAATTGGAGGATCCAGAAAATCCACACAAAAAGATAACCATCAACGTCGCCCCGGGTGTAGTAATTTATTATTTCAGCATTGCAGCTTTTGTTTATTCTTGTTCTGAATTTTGCGAAGATTGTCCGAGCTGCTTTGATGTCTGTTTCAACGCCTGCAAGGATTGCACTAAACGTATCTTTATAAGTGATTTCCCTGAAGATGAAATTATTTACAATCTACTCAGCAAAGAATGTAAAGATTGAATCTTCCGCACTACCCCCTGCCACGCGCCAAGCGCTTGGTAGGGTTTTTTATTTTCAAAAAATAGCATATAATAACAAATATGAAAAACAACAAAAAAATATATATTGTTATTCCGGCATATAATGAAGAAAAGGTTATCGCTGATGTTGCCAAAGAAATCCGTGATGCCGGTTATGAAAAAATTATTATTGTCGACGACGGAAGTTCGGACGGCACCTTTTCCGCAGCCAAAAAAATTCCCGGCGCCATCGCGCTCCGACACAAAATCAATCGTGGCAAAGGCGCGGCTGCCAAAACCGGAATTGAAGCCGCCAAAATTTTGGGGGCGGATATTATTGTCACAATGGACGCCGATGGACAGCACGATCCCAAAGATATCGCGCGCCTCATCTCCCCTATTATCAAAGGAAACTGCGACGTGGTTTTGGGTTCGCGCCTGATGAATCCCGAAGGAATGCCTTGGTACAAAATCATCCACAACAAAATCGGCAACGCCATCACTTGGTATCTCTATGGTCTTTGGGTTACCGACAGCCAATCAGGACTGCGCGCCTATTCCCGTCGCGCCGCCGAAGTCATCAACACGCTCGGCGACCGATATGAATATGACAGCGAAGTTATCCGGGAAATATACAAATACAAACTTCGGTACAAAGAAATTCCGATTCAAGTCCGCTACACAGAATACTCAATGGGAAAAGCTCAAAAACAATCTCTCGCGGGTGGCATCAAAACCGTCTGGAAAATGCTCTGGAAGTTGGTGCATTAGATAATAGCATTTTTATTTCAACTTATAATAAGTAGCCTTGCCTTTTCCTTCTCTTGCTATTATTCCAAGTTCGATGAGCTTTTTAAAATCAAGATTTCTTGTCGGCTTGGCACGATTGGTAAGGTAAGAATATTCTTTGTCAGTAATGAATCCATTTTTCTTGATAAAATCGATTATTTTTTTGTGATAATCCCTGAGTGTTGTATCAGGATTAACAGTTTCTTTTTCCAATTCTTTTCCTACTCGCAGAAGCTCATCAATAATTCCATCTGTAAAATATTCCAGCCACGAAGTAAAATCAACTTGATCTCTTAAGTCATAATAATTTCCGACCAAGCCAACTTCTTGAAAATAACGGGAAACGTTTTGATCGTAATAATTTTCAAAACTGAACAAATTAAAAGTATCAAGTCCCATTTTTGCCAGCAGCATTTTAGTTGCCAATCTAGCGGTACGCCCATTTCCATCAATAAACGGATGAATTATTACGAATTGTTTATGAAAAATTCCCGCCAAAATAAGCGGATCAATTTTTTGAGAATTTTCTTTCAAAAAATCCAGCAATTCTTTCAGTAATGAATTCACGTCTTGATGATCCGGTGGCAAATAAATCGTCTGACTCGTTTTTGGATTATTAACAAAGACCGGTTCGTTTCGAACATGCCCCCAGCGATATTCTTCTATTAGACCGTCGGTTATCATTTTTTGAATTTCCTTAAGTCTTTCGACATCAAGAGATCTTTCCTTTCCTTTAATTAATTTATTGAGCTCAATTAAGGCTTTATTATAATTCAAAACCTCTCTTTCGCTGTCGCGAACATACTCCGGCTTGTTCTTGAGAATTTTTTTAACTTCAGTAAGTGGCAAAGGGTTGCCCTCGATACTTGTAGAAGAATGGGCTGATATTTCCCTTGCTCGCCGCTCCATCTTATAAAGCACAATTTTTGGAAAACTACGATTATTGAGATCTGCAACGATTTCCGTTATGCGCTTTATATTGCTTAAAAGTTTATTGGATATAATATACCTTGGATTAAACATTGGTTATCTATTATAATCTTATAGACGTATTATAGACGTATTTTAGACGATTGTCAAGTTATTGTTTTTTGCTTAAAATTAAAAAGTTTGTTTTTTCTCAATGGGAAAAGATCAAAAACAATCTCTCGCGGGTGGCATCAAAACCGTCTGGAAAATGCTCTGGAAGCTGGTGCATTAGAAAGACAAAAAAACAGGGTCAGCGCATTTGCGCCGATCCTGTTTTAAATCAAGCGGATTTTTCCGATTTTTTTGCGGCTTTTTTGAGTTTCCTTGCGTACTCAACGAGCCCCAACTTTTTCACAAAATAGCTAGCCGAAGATTCGGGCAAGCCCAAATCCCTTCCCGCCGCCGTTACAACCCCACTATTTTTTTTAAGAGCTTTTTTCAAAGCTTCTTTTTTCTCTGTATCCCCAAGTTCAATATACGATGGAGATTTTTTTTGTGATAATACATCAAGAAACAATGGGCGTTGCCATAATTCGGCAGGCAGAACTTCTTTATTTCCATTAAAGGAAAGGGCGGTTAGGAAGGAATTATCCAATTTACAACATTCCTTTCCGTCAATTCCGCTCAAAAAATTAGCAATTAGCTTAGTATTGCCAAATCCGCTATCTTCCGGCAAAACAACGCGAATCTCCTTTGTGTCTACAACAGACAACGAATTGACATCTTTCGCCGAGCATCCTAAAAATAAAAACTCTTTCTCTGGAATTATAATGCATTTTTTCATTACATCATCAGGAACACTTCTGGCGATTTTTACTTCTTTTTTATTATTCTCGAGGTCTTCAAGAATAACAAATTTCTCGACCCAGTCCATCAGTTCCCTGACATTCCCCGGCCAGGACATTCCCATTGCCAATTCCGTGAGACGAGGGATAATAAAATCGCGACACCATTTTTTTTGATATTTCTCAGTGAAATAATCAAAAAAATGTTCCACGAAAAGTGGGATTTCATCCTTTCTCTCCCGCAAGGGTGGAATATAAATTTCAAACCCGGAAATCCGACTATACAGATCCCGGCGAAACTCCTTATTGGTGATCATTTTTTTCAGCAGTTGATTGGTCGCGCAAATTATGCGCGTGTCCACATACACGGGACGATCCGCCCCAATTTGTTGAATCTCGCCTCTGCCGTTCAAAAACCGCAAGATTTTTGCTTGAACGGAAGTCGGCATATCACCAATTTCATCCAGAAAAATTGTCCCGCCGGCGGATGCCAGCAAGCGCCCCGGACGATCAGAACGGGCATCCGTAAAAGAGCCCTTTCTGTGTCCGAAAAGTTCGCTGTCCACGAGGCCATTAGCGGCCCCACAGTTAAGCGGATTAAAAACTCTTTCCGCACGCAAACTATTCCTGTGAATAAATTCCGCCACAACTTCCTTCCCCACTCCCGGCTCGCCGGTAATGAGAATTGGAACATCCGTAACGGCATATTTTTTCGCCTTTTTCAAAATATTCTCCATTCCAATTATCTTCATATCTTTCATCTTCCTTTCTCCATTTTATCATTTCTGTATTTTCGTTTGTCATTCCCGTGTTTTCTTTTGTCATTCCCGCGCAGGCGGGAATCCAGATTGTCAAAAAACAACCACATTTCTATGATTTCCCATTATCCCCCATCTCAACCCCATTTGTCAATCCCACCGACCAAAAAAACTTGCTTTATTTTCAAAATACGGCAAAATAGTAATATAAGAATAAGAAATAGTTGTTTTAACAATAAAATAAAAAGTCTCCTGAAATAAGGGAGGCGAGGGAGGAGAAATGAAGAGACGATTTTTGATTTTTCAATTTTTGTGGTTTTTCTTGTTGTTTTTCTGGGCGGCGACTGTTGCCGCAGAAGAAGCCACTATCTCCATCACTTGGAGCTGCGATGGATGTGAGGGAGTAGTGGAAGGATATAATCTGTATCTCAATGACAGTCTTGAAAACGGAGGATGCCAATTCTCCGGAGACACAACAACATCCGGAAGCTATAAGACGGATGCCCTGATTGAAGGTGTAAATATTTTCACACTTAAGGGGCGCTATGTCGGCGGAAGCGAAACGGATACTTCTGCGACACACTACGTCAATTTCGGTCTCAAAAATCCATCCTCCCCGACCATCACCGAGGGGACAACTCTCTTGAGTTGGACAGCGGGGGCTGGTGACGTCGCAGGGTATTCAGTATTCTACGACACCACCCGCGGAGGCACAACCAATGAAGTTGACGTTGGAGAGACGACATCGCTCGACCTCTCCACGCTGGAACTCGCCGATGGGAGATACTTTTTCACAGTATCCCCATATGATGCAACCGGATACTATGGAAAATCCGTAATGCTTACAGTTGTAATGATTAATGGAACATCGCGGATCGTAAAAGGCTCCGCGAAAAAATTACTTATCCTAATGAAAAAAAAGGAGTTATAACATGAAATCTGCACAATTATTCGTTGTTATGATGTTTTCAATTTTGTTATTATCCACAAGTGCAATGGCGGGTGGGTGGACAGGATATTTACCAATTACTCGATTCTACTATACAGACAATGTGACACTATTGGTGCTTCCAGGGGAAACCATTCCAAACCCAGATGCCTGCGCATCAAGTGCATACATCGCCATAGAGCTCGACATAAACGAGCTTCTTACGGAGGATGCGATAGCCATGTCGGAAGATATGGAAGAGCAGACAAAGTTAGTTTTTTATGACAGCATGTACATCAATTATTATGTATCAGGGTGCTTGCTGAACTACCCCAAAGCTATAAAATTCGGCATACAAAGAACAAATTAAAAACTGGACTGACACGAACCTCAAAATGCTTACAAGTCCGCGACTTGTAAGCATTTTATATTTTAAAAAAATATGCTAAACTAAAAAAAATTAGTTTGCTATCTAAAAATATACACTTATGCAATTACATTTATATCAATTTATCGTAATTCTGGTTTCCTCATCGATGATTTATTCCGGAATTGTAAATTTTGTCAAAGGTAAGACGGGTCAGAATTTTTATAAGCTATCCATTCGTTTTTTTGTCTGGGGTGGAATGATTCTGATTGCGCTCTTTCCTTCTTTTACCAATATAATGGCTCGCGTAATTGGACTTGAAGGAAATATAAACGCCGTAATACTTGCCGGATTTCTTTTAATATTCCTAATGATATTCAAACTGCTCTCCGCCATCGAAAGACTGGAACAGCAAATGACTGAAATCGTAAGAAAAAAGACCATTGACGAATCTAAGATCAAACAATAAACAATCGTAAAAAATCTAATACACTGCGCGATAATGAAAAAAAAGAAAAAAGCATTAATAACGGGAATAACGGGACAAGACGGATCATACCTAGCTGAATTACTTCTTGAAAAAGGCTACGAGGTTCACGGAATAATTCGCCGATCAAGCTCATTCAACACAGGAAGAATAAATCATTTATACAAAGATCCGCACCTGAACAATGTGCGTTTGTTTTTGCACTATGGAGATTTGTCGGACGGAAGCAATATTAGCCGCATAATTGAAAAAATAAAGCCGGATGAAATATACAACCTTGCCGCTCAAAGCCACGTAAAAGTTAGTTTTGATGTTCCAAAATATACCGCCGATGTCACCGGCATTGGAACGTTGAGAATTTTAGATGCAATCAAAGAGTCAGGAATAAAAACCAAATTTTACCAAGCCTCCACCAGTGAACTTTTCGGACTTGTTCAAGAAACCCCGCAAAAAGAAACTACTCCGTTTTATCCCCGCTCACCATATGGAGTCGCTAAACTATATTCTTATTGGATAACCGTAAATTATCGAGAAAGTTATGACCTATACGCTTGCAATGGAATTCTTTTCAATCATGAATCACCGCGTCGCGGAGAAACTTTTGTGACCAGAAAAATCACTTGCGGACTTGCCAGAATTTTAGCCGGAAAAGATGACTGCCTCTATTTGGGAAATATCGATTCCAAACGGGACTGGGGCTATGCAAAAGATTATGTGGAAGGGATGTGGCTGATGCTCCAACAAAAAACTCCGGATGATTTCGTTTTGGCAACAGGCGAAACTCACAGCGTGCGAGAATTTGTTGAAGAGGCTTGCAAAGTCGCCAAAATAAAATTGAAATGGAAAGGAAAAAAAGAAAAAGAAGTTGGAATTGATGAAAATACAAAGAAAATAATAATTAGAATCGATCCAAGATATTACCGCCCTACTGAAGTTGATCTACTTCTGGGAGATCCGACAAAGGCGGCAAAGGAATTGAAGTGGAAGCCGAAAACCAAATTCAAAGAATTGGTAAAAATAATGATGAAAGCGGATATGAAAAAAGAATCATAAGACAAAGCATATGGAAAAGAATTCTAAAATATATATCGCGGGGCATAATGGACTTGTCGGTTCAGCTATTATTCGCAATCTCAAATCAAACGGATTTAACAATCTCGTTTTGAAAACACACAAAGAATTAGATCTGCTCGACTGGCAGGAAGTAAAAAAATTCTTTGAAACAGAAAAACCGGAATATGTTTTTCTGGCAGCTGCGAGAGTTGGCGGAATATTGGAAAACGATACCTATCCCGCCGATTTCATTTTTCAAAATCTGCAAATACAAAACAATATTATTCACAATGCCTATCTAAGTGGAGTCAAAAAACTTCTTTTTCTCGGAAGCTCTTGCATTTATCCGCGCGAATGTCCCCAACCAATCAAAGAAGAATATCTTTTGACCGGACCGCTGGAAAGAACAAATGAAGCCTACGCTGTTGCCAAAATCTCCGGAATTAAAATGTGCCAGTCATATAACAAACAATATGGCACAAAATATATTTCTGTTATGCCGACAAACTTATACGGACCGAATGATAATTTTGATTTGAATTCATCTCATGTTCTCCCTGCCCTACTCCGAAAATTTCACGAAGCGAAAATCAATAATCAAAAAGAAGTATTGATTTGGGGAACAGGTTCCCCAAAAAGAGAATTTTTGCACGTTGATGATTTGGCTGACGCTTGTATTTTTTTGATGGAAAATTACAACGAAAATGAAATCGTAAACATTGGAACCGGACAGGATATTTCCATTCGAGAATTAGCCGAAGCAGTCAAACGGATAGTCGGATTTGAAGGAGAAATAAAAAATGACACATCAAAACCGGACGGCACACCAAGAAAACTTCTGGATGTTTCCAAATTGCACAGTCTCAATTGGAAGCACAAAATTGAACTCAATCAAGGAATCAAAGATACCTACCAATGGTTTCTGAAAAATTATGAACAATCCTAAAATTTCAATTATTACCCCATCATACAATCAAGCCGAATTTATTGAACGGACGATTTTGAGCGTGCTCAAGCAAGATTATCCGAATCTTGAATATATCATTATGGACGGAGGATCAACTGACGGAACAATTGAAATTTTGAAAAAATATTCCGACCGCGTCATCTGGAAATCCGAAAAAGACAACGGGCAATCAGATGCAATTAACAAGGGTCTCGAAATGGCGACCGGCGAAATCGTCGCCTATCTCAACTCCGACGACACCTATGAACCGGAAGCATTCAAAAAAGTCACGGAATTTTTTCAAAAAAATCCGGATAAACTCTGGGCTTATGGAAAATGCAAAATAGTAAACGAAAATGATCAAGAAATACGCAAACCGATAACTACTTACAAGAACTTACTGCTCAAAAAATTCAGCTACCCGAAATTGCTGTCGGAAAATTTCATCTCCCAACCAGCAACCTTCTGGAAGCGCGAAATTCACGCCGAGAGGGGTTTTTTTGATGAAAATGAGCATCTGTGTATGGATTATGAATTTTGGCTTAGAATCGGTCAAAAATACCCAGCCGGAGTTATTAATAATTATCTGGCGAATTTCAGATATTATCCAAACAGCAAAAGTGGCAGTGTCAACAAAAAACAATTTCAAGATGAACTAAGGCTAGCTAAAAAATACGGAAAAAAATATCCAGCATCATTATTCTTGCATAAATTCAATTATTACAAGATAACTATGATTTATCGATTATTGAGCCTTATGAAATAAATGAAAATTTTAATAATCATAAACTACATAGGTCCGATACGAGTTTTTTTGTTTAACAAAATCTACGACTATCTAAAAAAACATAATCGCAATCTTAAGGTTGTTTTTTTAAGTGAATCAGATAAAAATAGAAACTGGAAACGAGAACAAGGAATGAAATTTGACTATACTATATTAAATAATTTTGCAATTAGAGAACATGGAAAGGATTTAAATACCTTTTTTATAAACCTTGGAATGATAAAATTATTGAAATCAGAAAATCCAGATAAAATAATATGTTTCGGTTGGGATCATTTTGCTGCTTACGCAGCAAACTGGTGGGCACGCAAAAACAAAAAAGAATTCATTCTTTGGTCAGGAAGCACTAAATATGAACCGAGTTGGAGAAGGACCCTCTTTGGTCCGTTGGTAAAATATATCGTGAAAAGAAGCCACAAATTTTTATCCTATGGAACAAGATCCAAAGAATATCTGATTTCATTAGGAGCACCTGAAAAAAACGTGGAGATATTTTACAACACCATTGATGTCGATTTTTTTCAAGAAAAAATACGCTCATTTACTGACAATCAAAAAAACGAACTCCGAAAAAAGATAGGGATTAAAACAACGAAAACTATTCTTTTTAGCGGAAGATTGATAGAAATGAAAGGTATTTTTGAAATGATTGTAGCGTTTAAAGAGTACTTAAAAAAAGATTCTAACACTTCTCTCATCCTAATGGGCACCGGTCCTGATGAAGAAAAATTAAAAGAAATTATCAAGAAAGATAACATAAAAAATGTATTCTTCGCGGGATTTGTACAATATAAGGAATTATATAAATATTATGGAATTTCAGACTTATTATTATTTCCATCGCGACAAGATATTTGGGGACAAGTGGTTAATGAAGCAATCGCCTGTGGATTACCGGTAATTACCACTGAAAAAGTAGGAGCGAGCGCTGATCTTATCGAAAATGGAAAAAACGGATACATTATCAGGGAAAATTGTGCCGAATGCATATCGGAATCCATTGACAATGTATTCAAAAAAAATATCAACAAAACCAATAATTCGACGCAGATACTAGAAAAAATACGTGTTGACAATATATTAAAAGAAATAACAATACTATGAAAATAGTCCATTTTAATACGTTTGACCAAAACGGAGGAGCTGCAATGGCAGCCTATCAACTTCACAAATTATTCAATCAAACCGATAATATGGAATCACTAATGTTAGTGCGCTACAAAAGCTCACAAGACCCATCCGTTATCGGAATAAATGGCGGATTTTTTAATGGAAAATTTTTTCAACACCTTTTGAGAAATCCCCTCACCTATTTTGTTTTCGGCAAAATAAAACGTTTACTCAAAAAAATCAACCGCTACGAAATACTCAACGTTTTCAACAGCAATGAGAGTCCGGTAGATTTCGAATCGATAAAACCACATATCGAATCCACTGATTTCATATTCATTCACTGGACGGACGGATTTCTGACTCCCAAACTAATAAACCACATCCAAAAATATAGCGGGGCTCGAATAATATGGATAATGCAGGATTTGGAACCGATAACCGGTGGCTGCCATTATCCAGGAGCTTGTCCAGGATTCAAGAATTCATGCGGAAAGTGCCCGCAACTGAAGTCAGATAAAGCAAATGACCGTTCCAGAAAAATATGGGAAAATAAAAGAAAATATCTATCAGATCTCGAACTGTATTTCATAGGAACATCATCATGGGTAGAATCAAAGATCAAAGAAAGCTCGTTATTTAAAAACAGACCTGTTGAAAAAATATTTTTGAATATTGACGAAAACATATTTAAAAAAATAAACAAATCACTAGCGAGAAAAAATCTCAATCTTCCGATCGAAAACAAAATAATATTTTTCGGCTCTCAAGATTTCCAAGATGAAAGGAAGGGAATGGACTATCTGATTAAATCCCTGGAAAATCTCAAAAAAACCCTTTCCTTCGAACAAGAAAAATCAATCCTGCTGGTTTCCGCCGGCAGAGAAATACCTAGTTTAAATCATATTTTCAAACACACCCACCTTGGATGGATCCAAGATATCAAAAAATTAGCACTCGCCTATCAATCCGCAAACGTATTCGCAAGTCCATCAATTGAAGATGCTGGACCAATTATGGTCAACCAATCAATTGCTTGTGGCACTCCAGTTGTCGCCTATAACATCGGAATAGCCCCTGACTTGATAATTCCAGGAGTAAATGGATACTGTACTGAGAATTTTAAATACGAAAATTTTTCGGATAATCTACAAACCGTCCTATTCAAAGAAAATAAGGATGGTACAAAAAATTCGACACAGGTATGCACAAATGATATAATAATTAGGCATTATTTGGATTTTTTAAACAAATTACTTCAAGATAAAATCAATGAAAAAAATACCGAAAAAAATTGAATTTGTGAAAAATTCTGAGAAATATTACGAATTTATGCGACTTTTGCGAAATGACACTATCGTGCAAAAAGGATTCATCGAGCAGGTTAATATTACTCCCGCTCAACAAGTTGAATACATGAAAAAATATAAAGAAAATTATTACATCTGTCTTGTGGATGGAAATCCAGCTGGATTCATTGGAACCATAGATGGAGATATACGAATTGCTACCCATCCAAAATATCAAGGAAACGGTATAGGTCTATTTATGGTCAAGGAATTGATGAAAAAAAATAAAAATATCCAGGCAAAAATAAAAATTGATAACAATCCTAGTATGAAATTATTTGAAAAAGCTGGATTTAAACTAAAATACTATATCTTTGAACCATAAAACACCCCCTATGAAAATATTATTCAACATTCCTGCATATGCTGGAAATGAGCTGAGATACATCTCAGAAGTTTTTAAAAATAGAAAACTTTCCGGAGACGGAGAATTTACAAAAAAATGCTCCCTACTGATGGAAGAAAAATTTAATGCAAAAAAAGTTTTATTGACCACTTCAGGGACACATGCTTTAGATATGGCCGCCCTGCTCTTAAATCTTAAGCCCGGAGATGAAGTCATTGTTCCATCATATACATTCACCTCCACGGCGAATGCTTTTGTTTTACAAGGAGCCATCCCTATTTTTGTCGATATAAGAGAAGACACCCTAAACATTGATGAAAATTTAATTGAAGAAAAAATAACCAATAAAACCAAGGCAATCTTTGTTGTGCACTATGCTGGCGTTGCTTGTGAAATGGATACAATAATTAAAATAGCCGAGAAATACAAACTTTACGTAGTGGAAGATGCCGCTCAGGGGGTTAATGCTAAATACAAAAATAAATATCTTGGAACTATCGGGGATCTTGGAATATACAGTTTTCATGAAACCAAAAATTATTCTTGTGGTGAAGGAGGAGCTCTCGTCATAAATAACAAAAAATTCATCGAAAGAGCAGAAATTATTCGCGAAAAAGGAACTAATCGCAGTAAATTTTTTCGTGGAGAAGTAAATAAATACGGATGGGTTGATTTAGGTTCATCATATCTTCCTTCCGAGATCATAGCCGCCACTCTTTATGCTCAACTTGAAAAAATGGATCGAATACAGAAAAAAAGAAAAAGCATTTTTGAATATTATTATAAAAAACTAAGATCACTGGAAGAAAAAAAACTTCTTCGATTGCCAAGTGTTCCAGAAAGTTGCAATCAAAATTATCATATGTTTTATATTGTATTACCGACAGAAAAAAGGAGAAATGACTTAATGAGATTTCTAAAAACCAACAATATATTAGCGGTATTCCATTACCTTCCACTTCATTCTTCAAAAATGGGCAGAAAATTTGGCTACAAAAAAAATGACCTTAAAAATACAGAATCACTGAGTTCGAGAATATTACGACTGCCTTTTTATTACGACTTATCTAAAAATGAAATTGATTATGTTATAAAAAATATTAAAACATTCATCGAAAAATAAAAAAAATGAGTAATAATTTCGTCAATAAATTTTACGACAACAGATCTAAGAATATTGCGCAACTGGGATTTCTCGGTTATCTGCATGATAAGCTCACAAAATACGAAATAACACGAAAAGACGTTGCGCTAAAATTATCCCCTAAAAATGTTTCGGCTGTTTTGGATATTGGATGCGATGAGGGAGAGCTTTTGCGAAGATTCAAGGAGGATAATCCAAAAGCAAATATATTTGGAATTGATGTCTGCAAAAAATCAGTAGAAACTTGCAAAGAAAAATTCAAAGATTTTGAAAAAAATTTTTCTTTTCAAAACATCGACGACGGATTAACTTTTGAAAAAGAAAAATTCGATCTAGTATTTATGATTGCAACCCTTGAACATGTATTCGATCCAATTTTTGCAATCAAGGAAGTTGCGAGAATAACAAAACCAAGAGGAGTTTTTATTTTGGAAGTTCCCAATATTGTCTTCCTTCCCTATCGTTTAAAATTCCTTTTCGGAATAAGACCAAGAACGTCTTGGGGTTACGGATGGGATGGCGGTCATATTGGATATTTTACCAGAAAAGATTTGCAAAAAGCCCTCAAAGAAGAGAATTTTATTATAGAAAAAACTACCGGCTCAGGAATATTTTTAAACTTCAGAAACTGGTGGGGATCTCTACTTCTCCCAAATATTATAATTAAAGCAAGAAAAGAAATAACCTCACTTAGAACAAAGAAAAATTCCATTTTTTTCATATAGAATCTTTGAATCAACGTCGCATTTTTTAGATATTGAATATGATGTATCTTTTGTTTTTCTTTTTGTCAAAGAAAAATGATCATCATATGGAAATATCTCATTAAACCCAGTCATTAAAACAGAATCTTTGGGTAATATTTTTTTTGCGTAAAAATACACATCAAATACATCCCCATTCATAACCATATTTTTCAATTTTTCTTCCTTTTTATATTTAACATAAGAAAAAGTTTTTAAAATAGGAACTTTTCCCATATCAATTATAAAAAATGGAGTAATAATAACCAGCCAAATCATTGAGAAAATAATAAAATTAAAATTTTTACTATCTATTAATCTATAAAGAATTAAAGCAAGAATAAATACCACTAAAATCAATAACAGAAATTTAAAATATATATCGAATTTTTGCTCATAAAAAGACGTATCCTTATAGATTTTTATAACCGAGAATAGCATACTTAATCCAATTTCCCTTATTTGTTTATAAAAAAAATATGCGGACATTAAAAATATTGATACAGATACTATTAAATATCTTCTTCTTCTTACGATAAAATCAACAATATTTTTCATAAATAAATGAATGAATGTTCCTGAAAATATAATACTCAAAAGAAGTACTAGCATAGCGTATTTAACACTTCCCCATAGAATATCTGCATATCTATTGGAATTTAAATTAAATGGATCTAACACTAATACAAAATAAATTAAAATAAAAACACTAACTATTTTTCCAAAATGTGTTTTAAGAATATCTTTCCACTTAAAAAAAATAATAATCAAAAATATCCAGAAATGATATCCAAAATATCCAATATTAGTCAGAATCTGCAATCTTCCCTTAAGATATGTATCTGTTATATTATTTGTTTGATATATATTTGTAAGATTCTCTTTATTTCTTGTGGCAACTGTTGCTATATCATTAGATAACTTGCTAATTGACATGGTATTATCGCCCACTGATGACACCATTACTCTATTGAAAAATATCAATTTAACCAAAGAAAAAATTTCCATACCTCCGAAAATAAACATCATTAAAACCAATGAAAACACTTGGGAAATTCTTTTTACGATTTTTATTTTTGAAAATAAAAATACTAATATAATTATTATTCCTGCGACAAAAGTACCATGCAAATTTATAAAAGAATTAAGTCCTAAAACTACTCCCAAAATAAACTCAGTATATAAATCTCTTTTTTTTAACAAATTCGTTTCAATAAGTAAATAGAGACTAGCTAATGCAAAAAAATATATTGCCGTTTCTTTACTTCCGAAAATAACCATCCGACTCAATCCAGAAGAAAAAACGAATAAAATCAATGATGAAAATAATGATTTTCCTGGATCAATATCAATCTTCAATGAAAATCGATAAACAACAAGAATGAATAATAATAAAAGTAATACATAATAATACACAGACTGAAATCTAATAAAAAAATCCCTGCTATCATAATCCTCATTGTATGCGTAGGTCACAATCATCGAAAACGGTATTCCCGGTCTAATCGCAGGGTTATATTTATATTCATCATTTCCTCTTATTATTACATTTTTATTTTCTGTTCTCCAATCAAAATTTTTACTCCCATAAATAGCCTCGGATTGATTTAAATATAAGGATCTATCATTATCTGCCGCGGGGTAAAATAATGCCTGAGTTATAAATATACTAATAGCAAAGACAATGATTAAATATCCCACTAAAAATTTTCTATCATAAATTATATTTTTTTTATTAACTATTTTTTCTATAAACAAATATAAAAATTCACAAAAAGATCTTATTGAAATAATCAAATAAACAACAGGAATTACCCAAAAAAGCAATAGGGACAATATATAAAATAAATCACTTTTTTCGGGAAAAAACCACATCAAATAAAAGAATAATAATCCATTTATTAATGGGCCCACCCCTAATGAAATAAGAGTGATAAAAAAAATACTGATCTTTCCTCGATTTTTAATTATGAGAAAATTAAGAACAAGTACTGATGGAACTATGAAAAAAATAAATATCATTAATAAATTATCAAGCATTTTTTTATCTAATCAAATTATTTATAATCCATTTTAATTTAACATAAATCAAGGATGGCATACATATTATTATCTGAAAAATTCCCCCTATAACATATTTTTTTTCTAATTTATAATTATTATCAATAAGCTGTTTTTTAGCAATTAACTCAAAAAGGGCTATTTCTCTATCGGATAAATCATTTTTATATCGATTTTGCTTTGTATTGAATATTGGCTTTTGCGTATCATATTTATGCTTTTCTCTTTTTGCAAATCCAATATTTTTTCTTTTATAAAACTCCAGCATCGATTCATTGAAATCTTCTTTTAAAAAAAGACAGATATTTTTCAGCTCTTTTTTAGGATTAGCAATTAAGTCTTCATACCTAATAGCCATAAATCTCTCTCTCGATACTGATTTTAAATATTTATCAATAAGTTGTTGATCTCTTCTCCAAACAAGAGCAGTGTGTAGCACATTCAACTTAAAAATTTCCTTCTGACTAGATGCAACATCACGACCATCACGTATTATTGCAATAATTTTTCCATCAGGAAATATTTTCAAAATATCCTTAGAATATTCAAGATGCAAAGGTGATTTTTCTCCAATTCTCCTGCAACCACTTTGCTTTTGAATATGATATAACAATACATCGAATACTGATCTTCTCGTTCTATTTATTAACGTTAGCTCTTTTTTTAATTTTACTAAATTAACAGGAAATTCATCTCTTTTACATAGATTAATTATCTCATAAATCAATAGCCTGAAAGATTTATTATTAGTAATTGATCCATGAAAAGTTTCAATATTTTCTATCAAACCAAGTAATTTAGTTTCTGGCGGTATGTATATTCCTTGAATTGTCATGATCATAGATTGTAATAATGTCGTTCCGGAACGTCCTGATCCGACAATAAAAAATGGGAGTTTAATTTTATTCATATATTTTTATTTTTAAATATATAGTAATTTGTAAATAAAAATAGAACAAAGAAATTTATTACTACATAAAGCATATACATACCGATAACATAAGCCATTTTATTTAACGCTAGTATGTTGATAAAAAAAAGACCTGCACTTAGAAATAAAATATTTACATAGTTAAATTTATGTAATTTAAAGTAATATTCATTGTATGTTTGCACTATTACTCTGTAAAAGTTATTTATAAGCAACAATGATGAAATAACAGATAGCATGCCTACATAAATTATATTAAATTTATAATTATCTCCATAAAATTTCAACATGAAAAATGCCACTAAAAAAATAATCACTGTGATTGGAATAAAACTAATAAAAGAAATTTTATTTATTTTATTAATAATTGGTCGCTTATCATTGATCGAACTTACCATCGGAAAAAAAACATTATTAATTATAAGGATAAATTGTCCTACAAAAATAGCCGTCACTGCCATATATGCACTAAATATTCCAAGATCCTGGATACTAAGATATTTACCAATAAACAATTTTATTAGCGATACAGGAGTTGCAATTGCCAAGGCTGTTAAAAAGGCGACTATAGCATAGCGTTTTAAAAATAAAATCTTATCTATATCATACCTTAAAACTCTTTTTCTTATTTTCAATATTGTCGTTAGGCAAAACAACAAAATTCCAAAAGACAGTGAAATAATATAATATAAATAATGGTTATAGCCTAAGATAACAAACAAGTATAAAAATAATAATATCACCGCTAAACTTTCTATTATCATAATTACTGATTGAAACTTAAAAAAATTCAAACTAGACAAAAAACTGCTTAAAATTTTTCTTATTCCCAATAAAGCAGCATAAAATACAGACACTATTATAATTTCTTCTTTTATATCAAAAAATATTTTTAAAATATTTTGAGCTAAAAATACTACAACCAAAACAACTATTGCTAAGAATATTACAACCCACAATGATCCCGATAAGTATTCATTTTTGTCCTTATCTGTTTTTGATTCGGATATATATTTAATAGACGATGAATCAAATCCCATAATAATAAGCAGTGAAACAATTGATGCAACGGATAAAATAAAATTATATTCCCCATATCCGCTTGGTCCTAGAAACCTTCCTGCTAACACATTAACTGTAAATAATATCAAAGAACTCACAAGAAAACCAAAAGATGTCCAAGAAATATTTTTTAAAAAATTTTTCATCATTGGACTCATTTTATGTCCAAAAAATAAGATGTGAATTTTTTCAATAACTACTCTTTTTGAATTATTTTTTATATAAAAATTCATTTGTTTTTGATATCTCTTAACACCTTATCATGTAAATCGTTAAAATTAACTACTTGCATCATATCTTACTTATGATAGAACCTAAATTACGTACAACCCACTTTATCACACAAACAAATCATCCTTATTATCCTTCAAATACTCAATCACTTCCTTTCGCATAAATTCTTCTGGGATTTCTTCGTTATTATTGAGTTTTTCTCGCAATTTTGTGCCGGAAAGATGAATTTTTTGGTCTTGGCTGTGGTCGCAACTTCCATCTTCGGACATATCGCCACAACCCTGACAATACGTCACATTTTCATACCTTAATATTCTAATCCCCAATTCATCTTCTGTAAAATTATCGAAAATCTTTTGCGCGTCATATGTCCCATAATAATCCCCCACGCCGGCGTGATCCCGCCCGATAATCATATGAGTACAGCCTAAATTGCGTCGCACCAAAGCGTGGAAAACCGCCTCTCTGGGACCGGCATAACGCATAAAGGTGTGCAGTGTCCCCAAAACTGCTTTTCCCGGCTCGTAATGGTGCTTGATAAGTTTCTGATAGGCGCCGATGATATGCTTGTCGCGAAAATCTCCGGATTTCTTGGATCCGATTACCGGATTTATCAAAATTCCGTCAACTTCCGCAAGAGCGGTTTTTTGCAAATGCTCGTGACTGCGATGTGGCGGGTTTCTAGTCTGAAAAGCTACTACATTCGCCCAGCCATTCTTTTTGAAAATATCTTTGGCTTGCTCGGAGGTCAAATGAAAAACTCCCGGTTTTTCACTGTTTCTGATTTTTTCAACTTTTCCACTCAAAAGAAATTTTTTCATTTTCATTGCCCGCTCGACTCCCGGATGCGCGCCATCTAATGTTCCATATAAATTTTTGACAAAAAATTCCCTGTCCCACTTGAAAATTGAAATATCTTTCACAAAAAATTCATCTTTTTTATTTGTAATAATAATTGAATTTTCATTTTTCAATTCTTGCGCTTCATTCTCGGAAATATCAAAAACAACCGGCATAGACCAAACTTGTCCGCTTTTAAGACGCATATTTTCCAAGATTGATCGTAAGTCATCTTCATTCAAAAATCCTTGTAGGGGAAAATACAATCCATCAACAATATTACGCGCCTCCTGAATAATTTCATCCGATGCTTTTATTTTTTTCATCCGTTATTTTTTTCAAGATAGTTGATGATTTTCTCGACACTTTCTTTTATATTTTCTTTTTCCGTACTCACGACAATTTCCGGATTCTTTGGGTTTTCGTAAGGGTCATCAACTCCTGTGAAATCTTTTATTTGTCCCTTGGCGGCTTTGGCATACATTCCTTTTACATCTCTTTTCTTGCATTCTTCAATATCGCATTTAACATAAACTTCTACGAAATTTTCACAAAGACTTCTGGTAAAATCACGCATTTTTTGATATGGAGAAACAAAAGCAGACACCACATTCACTCCATTATCCGAAAGCATCTGCGCCACATATGAAAGGCGTTCTATGTTAATGTCGCGATCTTTTTTTGAAAATCCCAAATCCTTGCTGATGGTTTCACGCACCACATCGCCATCCAATCTCTGAATAGGCAAATTCTTTTGCTGAAAATATTTTTCGATTTCCTTGGATAATGTTGTTTTCCCACTGCACGGCAAGCCCGTAAGCCAAATCACTATTCCTTTTTTCATTATTCTTATTGAATTTAACTTTTTATTACCCTTTTCAATTCCTCAACTATTCTAGCATAATTTTCACCATTTGACACCACAAATCCATTAAGATTCTTCGGGTTTTTTTTGTTATACATTAGTTCTTTTCCCCGCATATCCACGATTTTACCTCCCGCTTCCGTCAAGACTACTTGTGGCGCGCAAGTATCCCACTCCCCCGTTTTATCACTGGTATTTACATAGATTTCCGCATCTCCACGCGCAATCACGCACATCTTGGAAGTCGACCCTCTTTTTGTTTGTTTTCCTATTTTCAAATTTTCACAAAGTTTTTTATCGCTTTCCAAAAGATGATTTCGCGAGAGCAAAATAGTCATATCTTGAAAATTATCCTCATTGGAAACATTTATTTTTTTGATTTTTCCATTTTTTTCCATAAAAGCGCCTTTCCCTTTTTCTGCCCAATAAAAAGTATTTTTTGCCGGCTCGAAAACCACACCCAAAACCGGCTCACCATTTTTTACTAACCCGATAAGAATCGAAAATTCACCGGTCTTTTCCATAAAATCACTCGTACCATCCAACGGATCAACAATCCAAACATATTCACTTTGAAGCCTTGATAAATCATCTTCCGTTTCTTCACTCAAAATCGGAAAATTATATTTTTCAAGTTCTTCCATGATTATTTTATTCGACGCTAAATCCGCCTCAGTCAAAGGTGATTTTTTGCCACCACTATCTTTGTATGAAATATTATAATCTTTGTAATAATATTCCAAAACTTTTTCCCCGGATTTTTTGGCGATTTCTTTTATTTTTTCAATATCAATATTCATTTTACTTCCTTACTTTATAATATTCCTGATACCAATCAACAAATTTTTCAATTCCCTTTTCGATTTTTGTTGTTGGCTGCCAACCAAGTTTTCTCAATTTTGAAACATCAGCCACTGTTTGCGGAACATCTCCCGGCTGCATTGGAAGCATTTTCTTTTTGAATTTTCTTCCGAATTTATCTTCAATCACTTCGATATAATCCATCAATTTTTCCGGTTTTTCCGCTCCAATATTCATCACTTCGCAATCAAAATCTGCATCCAAAACTTTCAGCATGCCCTCAACAATATCATCGATATATGTGAAATCTCGAAGCATTTTTCCTTTGTTATAAATTTCAATTGGCTTGCCCGCAAAAAGATTATTAGCAAACTTGAAATATGCCATATCTGGACGCCCCCAAGGTCCATATACAGTGAAAAATCGAAGACCTGTTGTTTTCATTTTATGCGTATAACTATACACATGTGCCAAAAGCTCGGTTGATTTTTTTGTTGCTGCATATGGAGAGATTGGATTATCAACATTATCTGTTTCTGAAAATGGAATTTTTTTATTTACTCCGTATACGGAAGAAGATGAAGCGTAGATGAAGTTTTTGATACCATAAATTCGAGAAAGTTCCAGAAGATTGAGTGTCCCCATAAAATTAACTTCTCCATATAAGAGAGGATTTTCCAAAGAATAACGAACTCCGGCCATTGCAGCTAAATGAATAACTTTTTCAGGACTTTCTTTTTTGAAGATTCTTTCTAATTTTTTGTAATAACGAATATCAGATTTATATAATTTAAAATCATAGCCAACAAGAAATTTTTTTATTCTATCTCTCTTTAGTTTTGGATCGTAATAGTCATTAAAATTATCCATCAAAACAACTTTATCTCCCCGGTCCATCAATGCTTTCGCAATCGCACTACCAATAAACCCCGCTCCGCCCGTAATGAGAATTTTCATATTGTTTTTTATAATTATTTTAAATTAATTATTCATTCGATTTTCCCAATACCAACGATATACTTCCTCGACAACCGGCACTGCGTTATAACTTTCTTCGCCTTGACCTTCAACCAACACCACTAAAACAATCTCCGGCTTTTCATATGGAGCATAGGAAGCAAACCAGCCGTGCGTTTTTCCCTCTCCTCCATATTGCGCCGTTCCGGTTTTTCCGGCAACCTCCATAGGAAGATTTTTGAGACTTTGTGCCGTTCCTTCGGTTATCGTCATTTTCATCCCTTCTTGCGCAACTTTCAAAATTTGAGAATCAATAATTTGCGACCGAATAATCCGCGGAGAATAATTTTCCGTTTCACCTTTCAGATTACGCGCCTGCGAAACAATTCTCGGCTGATACAATGTTCCGCCATTGGCGATAACAGAAATATAAGCAGCGATTTGAAGTGGTGTTGCCGTAATATATCCCTGTCCAATGGACGCATGATAACTGTTTCCGATATACCATTTTTCTCCAAATTTCTCCAACTTCCAATTTTCATCCGGAATAAACCCTTTCGCCTCTCCGGGAATATCAATTCCGGTTGCACTTCCAAAACCGAACAAATTGTAATATTGTTTCATCTTTTCCATTCCCAATCCTTTCACATTTCCATATCCTCCTCCGACACTATAGAAAAAAACATCGCTTGAAACAGCAATCGCCCGCCTAACATCCGTAAATCCGTGAGTTTTCCAATCACCAAAAAAATAACTACCTACACTAATTCCACCTCGACTTTCAATCTGAGTTTGCTCTGTTATTATTCCCTCCCTGAGCGCAGCACAAGCAAGCAAGGGCTTTATTGTCGAACCGGGAGCATATTCCCCCGAAAGCGCCCGATTAAACATCGGACGAAACGGATCATTCATTAGTTGCTGATATTTATCCAAAGAAATACCGGAAGCAAAAAGATTATTATCGAAACTGGGGATACTTACCATTGCCAAAATTCCTCCGTCATTAGGACTCATCGCTACGGCAGCGGCGGTTTTCAATTGATTTTTCTCTAAAACACTACTAATACTGTCAAATAATTTTTTTTGCAACTGAGCATCTATATTCAAAATCAAATCACTTCCCGGCTCAGAACTCACAATACCAAATTCCCGTTTAGTGCGTCCCATTGAATCCACCTCCACCCTTCTTGCTCCGTTTTTTCCCCGCAACTTTTCTTCATATGCCTTTTCTATTCCTTGCTTTCCAATATAATCCGTAAGAACATAATCCGGATTATCTTTCAATTCTTCGACACGAATTTTTCCTTCATAACCCAAAATGTGAGAAAAAATAAACCCATCTTCATATCTCCTTACTGCGTTTTTTTCAATATTAAACCCAGGAAATTCTCCTTTTTTCTCTTCTATTATCAGAGATTCTTCTTGATTTATATTTTCCTTTACTAAAATTGGAGACAAAGAAGACATCTTTACATTTTCCAAAATTTCCCATATCTTATTTTTATCTATCGCAAGAATTTTTGCTATTTCTTCAACCTTATTTCTTCTTTCCGACGATTCTGCCGGAAGATCGGCTGGAATGGCGACAACATCCATACTAGGGGTATTGTTAACTAAAACTTTACCATATCGATCATATATTTTTCCTCTCGGGGCTTTGATACTTATCGAGCGGATGCTATTCTCCTTGGCAATCTCGCGATAATATTCCCCCTTAACAATATTTAAATAAAAAACTCTTCCTGCCATCACAAATAAAACCGCCAGCAAAAAAAACCAAAAAATATCCAATAATTTCTTATTAAAAGGATTTTCTAGTCGACAAGCTTCCTGTCTAGAAAGTGTCATCAATGAGTCTTCCACCTCAAATTGATCCAATATTTCCCTTTTTATTTGGTATTTTTTATTTGTCATAAATATTACCTAATCTTTACTGATTTTTCATAAAAAGATATATTCTTCTCCATTCGATTTATCAACCAATAAAGAAAATAAAAAGATGGAATATTCCAAAACGATTCCCAAAAGACGCCCTTTGCAAAAAACAAAATTCCGCCATCAAAAAAATTCGACACTTCGCCCTGAAAAAAAGAAAAAACAAACGAGAGAAAATTGCTGAAAAAAGTTATTGCTATAATAATAAAAATTATCAACAAAAAACTCCCTCCGACACTTTGAAGTAAAATTCTTTTAGAAATAAAACTCACAAAATATATCGCAATAATAAATATTATCACATTTTCTCCTACTCGTTCAAAGGACAGCAAATCAATAAGAATTCCTAATCCAAGAATATACACCCATATTTTCTCAAAACCGGAAACGACCGTCCACGCCACCGCCGCCATCAATCCAAAACCAACAGCTTGTCCGCCAAAAGGAAAGGAAGCAAAAAAATATACTTGAAAAAAAGCAATCGCAAAAACCGACACTGTTCTGAAAAAAAAATTTTTCATCTAGTTATCATTGACCGCTTTTAATTACAGAAACAAATCGCAAATCAGTAGGCACTATTAATTGAAACACAATTGCACGCCAAAAAAGATGATCCGGCGATGCATAAACTTCTTTCGCTTTCCCTATTAATAGCCCTCTCGGCATACCGCCGCCAATTCCGGAAGTTATAATTTCATCTCCAATATCAATTTTGTCTGTTTGCAGAACATTATCTAATATTAATCCCAGTCCATATTCCCCCCGCACGATTCCCTTTGCTTGAGTCATTCCCATTTCCGCGTTAATAGAGCTTTCCGGATTGGATAATAACATTACTTGCGATGAAGTCGCATATGCTTTTTTTACGCGGCCAACCAAATTTTTTCCAAAAGCAATCACCGGCATTCCATCAGAAATACCATCACGAATTCCTTTGTCAATCATTATCCAGTTTCCCACACCACCGACATCACGACCGATTACTTGCGCCATCTGACCTTCAAACCTGTCTCGTGGAAAAAGATTATTTTGTTCTCTAAGAATATCATTTTCTTTTTTCATATCGCGAAGCATCGCATTTTCCGCCGCCAAACGCACATTCTCATCATTCAACTTTTCATTTTCACTTTTCATTTCTCCGATCGAAGAAACAAAAAAAATTGTTTGCTTGGTTTTTTCAGAAGATACAAAAAGTATTTTTCCAAAAGGATAGGCAACACGGAAAATCACTCCTCTAAAAAAATCGAAAAAATTAAATGGATTCCAAAAAATCAAAAAACCAAAAACCGCAACCACAACAATAACTCTGAATATTTTTCGATTATAAAAACTTTTAAACATTTTATATTTATATTTATAATTCTACCTCAAAGGACGATCGTCATATTGGTTATCAATTAGAACTTCTTTCAAATTATCCAAATCTTCAAGAACAATTCCTGTTCCACGCACCACCGCCGTCAAAGGATCTTCCATCATTCGTACCGGCATTTCCGTATGATTGGCAATTGATTTATCCAATCCGCGAATCAAACTGCCCCCTCCCGCTAAAATTATTCCCCGTTGCATAATATCGGAAATAAGTTCCGGCGGAGTTTCCTCGATAATAGTCTTGATATTATTTATAATAATCCTAATGGAACGAGAAAGTGCTTCGCGAATTTGTTCATCATTCGCCTTTACTTCTTTCGGAAGTCCGCTTACCAAATCTCGCCCACGAATCATCATTGAAAGCGGCTTCGGTTGAGGATAGGCGCTACCGATAGCAATTTTAACATCTTCCGCTGTTCTTTCTCCAATCAGTAAATTAAATTCATCCCGGCAAAATCTCACAATATCTTCATTCATTTCGTCGCCGGCAACCCGCAAACTGCGTGAAACCACCACACCGCCCAAAGAAATAACAGCGATCTCCGCTGTTCCTCCACCAATATCAACAATCATATTTCCTGCCGGAGTAGTTACAGGAAGACGCGCTCCGATTGCCGCCGCCATCGGCTCATCAATCACATACGCTTCTCGCGCTCCGGCATTGAGCGATGCATCAATTACAGCGCGCTTCTCCACTTCCGTTACTCCGGATGGAATTCCTACTAACACGCGCGGACGAGGAAGTAAAGAAAAAGAATCCTTGTGAATTTTATCAATAAAATATCGAAGCATTTGTTGGGTCACCTCAAAATCACTCACTACTCCATCAACCAATGGACGAATCGCAACAATATGTCCCGGGGTTTTTCCGACCATTTTTTTAGCTTCTTTTCCAATTGCCAAAATTTGTCCGGTTCTCTTATTAATCGCCACCACGGAAGGCTCATTAATAACAATTCCTTTCCCGCTTACATAAACCAGAGTGTTAGCGGTTCCCAAATCAATCCCAATATCTTTGGAAAATTTTCCAAAAAAACTTCCGGTTATTTTTCGATATATATTTCTGAATTTATTTGACATAAAAAAATTTAACAAGCCTCTCGGCTCATCTTCAAATATTTAGATTTCTTTTTGTTATTTTCTTCAATAATACACCAAAAAAGCATCCAGGTCAAAGTTAAAAAAAATGAGGGACTGCACATCGTGCAATCCCTCTCCTGAGCGACTTTTAGCCGCGAGATTATAAATAACTCGCAGCAACATCCGCCAAGTTACTACGACAACCACCCAAAAGAGTAATGTGTCCGTGAATCGACAGTGGAGAAAGTTTTCTCACTGCGTGTGTCAAACCATTACTCTCCGCGTCAACATATGGATTATCAATCTGTCCGGGGTCGCCAAGAAGAACAAATTTAGTTCCCTCTCCGGCGCGACTGATGATGGTTTTCACCTCGAATGGCGTCAGATTTTGCGCTTCATCGACAATATAATATCGTCCGCAAATCGATCTTCCTCGAATAAAAGTAAGCGCCTCCAACTGTACCGCATCTTCGCTTTTATTCTTTTTCTTTCTTTTAATGCCCATACTTTCCGCCCTGCTCAAAATAAAATAGAGGTTATCCGAGCAGGACTTCATCCAGGAAGAAAGCTTATCTTCTTTATCCCCGGAAAGATAACCCAAATCATTTCCAATCGAAATAATCGGCCGGGAAAAAAGAATTTTTTCATACATTTTTTTCCCATTTGAAGTCTGGGATAATCCCGCCAAAAGGGCCAACATCGTCTTTCCGGTTCCGGCTTTTCCGGTCAATGTTACAACCTGCACACTTGGATCTGTGAGCAGATGATATGCCATTATCTGCTCAATATTTTTCGGCCAAATACCGCAAGAATTGGGCATCTCCCATTTGTGCCGGCAAAGATCGCCATTGCCGTCATAACGACCAAGATATTTTCGATTGCCATTTGCCATTATGACGAACTCATTCGCCATCAATCCCGCTAGGTCAATACCATCAACATCACTAAAAATTTTTTCCAAAGGATACCGACTCCCATTGCAACAACAATCCTTTATTAAACCTTCGGGAGCATCGATGTTTCGATAACCCTTAAATCTGTTATCAAATAAAACATCATTTTTCTCGGTCTCAACAAAATCCATCGTTTTAATCCCGAGAATATTAGCTTTGACGCGCATATGCAAATCCTTGGAAAGAAGAATGGTCTTTTTTGCATTCTGCCGGTGTAAATAATTCGCCACCGCCAAAACTTGATGCTCAAGAATCTCCGGATCAAAGCGACACGAAATATTTCGAATAATTTCCGGTACTGTCGACAATATTTTCACTATCTGGTTGTCGGAAATTTTTATTCCCTCCCTAAAACTACCGAACCGTCGCAAATCATCCAGATATTGCAACGAACGCCGGGAATTCATCCCTTTTGTTCCGTCCAATTTCTTCATCTGGTCCAATTGCTCAATCACCGCAAACGGAATCACCACATCGCAATTCCGCAGATGATCCAGCGCTCTTGGATCATGCAGAAAAACACTTGCGTCAAGCACAAATGTTTCTCTTTCTACTGATTGTTGAGTTGTCATATTTCCTCCTTGACATGGGTTATTTGCCAAAAAATAAAAAAGCTAACGACTGCGCGCTGCTTTGTTTTTAAGGAACAATTCCTCCTTTTATTTAATTTTTCCTAATTTCAATATATCAAACTAACAATTAAAAGCAACTACCTGCAACTCTATGATAATGAATAACTAAAAAGCGAACACGATACTAGCTTGCTTTTATCAATAATTTGTGCAATTTTACATTGTCTTTCTCTAGTTTTTTTATTCTAATTTCCAGTAATCTTATTTCTTCATTCTGATATTTTTCACTCTTTTTGAATATTTCAAGTTCCATTTTTATTTCTTTCAGTTCTTCATCAATTGACATTAAATATGACAAAATGGTATCAAATTTACTCTCTGACTCTTTTTTAAATCCGGTCATATCAGATTTAAATTCAACCATATCTTTTCTAAATCCTGTCATATCAGATTTAAATTCAACCATATCTTTTCTAAATCCTGTCATATCAGATTTAAATTCAGTCATATTATTTTTAAATCCGGTCATATCTTCTTTAAATTCAAGAAATTCTTCATGATTTTTATCAATCTTGCGATTCATTCCGTCAAAACTTTCCATTATCAAATCGAATTTGGAATTAATATCTTCCAAAATAACCCCGAATTGATCGTTTTTTCCAATAATATTTTTCTTTTTTTGAGAAATTTTCTTTTTCATATCTTCAGTATAACATATTTTTAACTATTCCAAAACTGCTTTAATTCGGCGAACTCCGGCGCTGGAGGACTCTTCTTTTTTAATTTTGAAATGTCCAAGCTCGCCGGTATTTCCCGCGTGCGGTCCTCCGCAAAGTTCAGCACTAAAATCTCCGATTGAATATACTTTCACAACGTCGCCATATTTGGATGAATCAAAAGAAACCTTCACTTTTTCCAAAGCTTTATTTTTCGGCATTTCAACCATCTCGACTTCAATTTTCTCTTCAATTTTCCGGTTTACCAAATCCTCAACTTGTTTCAATTGTTCTGCGGTCAATTTTTCCGGATAATTGAAATCAAAGCGCAATCTTTCGGCAGTAATATTCGATCCTTTTTGATAAATTTCCTCTCCCAACACTTCACGAAGCGCCGCCAAAAGAAGATGCGCCACAGTATGCAATTTCACTGTTTCTTCACCGGAATCAGCCAACCCACCCTTGAATTTCCCCGCCGAAGCAGTTCGAGAAAGTTCTTGGTGTTTTTTAAATTCATCTTCAAAATCTTTTTTATTAACCGCAAAATTCTTTTCCTTGGCTAACTCTTCTGTCATCTCCAACGGAAATCCGTATGATTGATATAAATTAAAAGCATCTTTTCCTGTAATCAAAGTCAGTTTATTAAATTCTTTCAAGCCTTTTTCCAAAGTCTGTCTGAATTTATTTTCCTCTTTTTCCAATTCAATAAAGACAATTTCTTTCACACTAATAATTTCCGGATAAACTTCTCCATAAATTTCAAAAACGACTTTTGCAATTTCTTTGGTAAAATTATTCTCAATTCCAATCATTTTTCCATAGCGAATTGCCCGGCGAATGAGCCGACGCACCACATATCCTTGATCGGTATTTGACGGAGTGATTCCTTCGGAAATCACAAATGTTGCCGCTTTGATATGATCGGAAATAATACGAAATTCTTTTTTGAAATCTTCATATTTTTTTCCGGAAAGTTCTTCAATTTTCTCAATAATCGGCCAAAATAATTCTGTTTTGTAATTGTCATCAAATCCATTCAATGCCGAAAGTATTCTTTCCATTCCCATTCCCGTATCGACATTCTTTTTTGCCAATGGAACAAATTTTCCTTCTTTATTTTTTTCAAACTGCATAAAAACATTATTCCAAATTTCCACCCATTGATCATTATCATCAGCAAAACTTTCCGGGATTTTGTCCAGTTCGCCAACCCAATAAAAAATCTCTGTGTCCGGTCCACATGGTCCTGTCTCTCCAGCTGGACCCCACCAATTATTTTTCTTGGGAAGCTTCGCAATTTTATTTTCTGAAATTCCAAGCGCTTTCCACTTCTCAAAAGACTCGTCATCGAAAGAAACGTTTTCATCTCCTTCAAAAACTGAAACTGCCAGCCGATTTTTGTCTAATCCCATCCATTCGGAAGAAGTTAAAAACTCGAAGCTCATTTCGATTGAATCTTTCTTGAAATAATCACCGAAACTCCAATTTCCCAACATTTCAAAAAAAGTGTGATGTGTCGCGTCCCCTACTTCATCAATGTCTGTTGTTCTCACGCACTTTTGAACATTTGCCACCCTCTTTCCCCCTGGATGCTTTTCTCCCATAATATATGGCACCAAAGGGTGCATTCCGGCAGTTGTAAAAAGCGTTGTCGGATCATTTTCCGGCACCAAAGAAGCCGAAGGGATGATTGTGTGTCCCTTCGACTTGAAAAATTCCAAATATTTTTGCCTAAGTTCTTGTGCTGTCATAGTATGTTCTTCTTTTTGTCCAACGCCCATTAAACCAATTTATAATATTCCTCGCCTTTATTGTCAACCGCAAACAAATGTTTTTGCAATTCATCTTCATTCAAAATATTTTGACTTTCCTGAACATCTTCCAATCTTCTTTCAAAATCACTTTTCTTTATTCCACCCCTACTAAGATCATGAAAAAAATTAGCCAACGCGATTCTATTTGGCGATTTAGGACTTATCTCTTTTTTATCCTTAAAAAACTTCTTGAATCCATTTAAATAACCTTTTTCGAATGTTATTTCATCTCGCAAAAAATCATCATCTTCCAGTAAACCCTTCGTATATTCATTTAATAGACTCATTTCATAACGTATTATTTTTCTAACATCGTCCCGAACCTTCTTTCCTTCGGAATATCTTCGAGCAAAAGCACCCGCATTAACCAATATTGAATTTCCAAATATATGCTTTGCTTGCCCCTCTCCTTCAATAAAGAAGTCGTGATTATTTTCATACAAATCTAATATTTTATCCTTCAATTTTCTGATGATCATTTCCATTTCCCGCCCCTCATCTTCTGAAAATCCAAATTCATTATTACTGGACTCCCGCACAAACTTACTATCATAAAAACCTTCATATTCCCTAATATGCTTAATAAGTCCTTCTAAACATGAATCACTCATCCGCTCTTTTTTTTCTTCGGACTTTACCGGAGCTTTTTCAAGATAAGATTTTTCGTACATAAAAATATTATTTTATCGCTTTTTCCAATTCTCTGTAATCATCGTCTGTCCAATGATAACGAAACTCTCCTTTTACCTTGGAAACTGCATCACTTGCAGAAATTTTCCCACCTTCAAAATCTCTCGCCCAATCCTGAAGTCTTCCTTCAAAACCGGAAGTTAATTTTTCTCCTTTTCTGGTGGCAATTTGCAAAACCGCCGCATGCAATTTTCTCATATTTTTTATTTCAAATTAAATTTAAAAAAAAATTAATTCCAATGTTCATTCAAATTATCAGGCAAATCCACTCTATCTTTTATTTTCTCGGCCTTCTCATGACTAATCAGTCCATTTTTCTGCGCTTGATCAACTATGCTATTAAATTTTCTCCCCTCAATATTTCCTGCATCATCCATCTTTCGAGAAAAATAATCTTTGGCTTTGTGACTCAAATCCAAATCTTTAAAATTCTCATCAATTACACTGCGCGCACCATCGCGAGAAATATTTCCCACGGAAGAACCAAGCTTTCCTCGAAAACTCAAATTATTCAATGCCATATTTTTATTTTTTAATAATTAACTAAATAATTCAAAATACTAAATTAAACTATTATTCCCCCGCCCAAAACCTCTCCATTTTCTGTATAAAATACCGCCGATTGTCCGGGTGTAATCGCTTTTTGCGCCTCCAAAAACTCCCCAACATAAACTCCGTCGCTCCCTGTTTGCTTCTTGTTTCTTGCATCTTGTATCTTAATATCTTTTTGTATCTTGTTTTTTACTTGCCCCGAGACGAAGTTTTTCGAGGTATCTTGTATCTTTTTCTTTATTATAACATCAACCAACGGATTTCGGTAGCGAATTTTTACTTTTGCTTTAAGCGGAAATTTCGGCTCGCTTCCCGCAATCCAATTAATATCACGCACCTGCATTTCTTTTTTGAAAAGTTTTGGGTCATCTTCTTTGTTCGTAACAATCAAAACATTTTTCTTCAAATCTTTCTCGACAACATAATACGGCCCCGTTCCGCCGATATTAATTCCCTTGCGCTGACCGATAGTATAAATTGAAAGCCCTTCGTGTTCACCGACTATTTTACCGTCAGTATTTATAATTTTTCCTTTTTTCATCGGAGTATTTCTTCGGATAAAATTTGTCGGATATTTTTCTTGCGTAAAACAAATTCCCTGCGAATCATCTTTGTCAAAAACCGGAAGTCCAAACTCTTTCGCCATTTTACGAATTTCCGGTTTTTGATATTTCCCAACTGGAAAAATTATTTTTCCGAGTTGCTTTTGCGTCAAATTATACAAAAAATATGTTTGATCTTTTCCCTCATCCTCGGATTGAAACAAATAATAACTCTTAATTTTTGATTTTGAATTTTGTCCGCCAGCTGGCGAATTGGATTTTTTTGAAAATTGGTTATTGGTAATTGGTAATCCCCGCTTTATGCAGGCATAGTGTCCCGTCGCCACAAAATCCGCATCCATTTCCAACATTTTTTGAAATAAAAATTTGAATTTAATGCGCGGATTGCAAGCCACGCATGGATTTGGCGTGCGTCCCGCTTTGATTTCATCCAAAAAATAATCCACCACTTCTTTTTTGAACTCTTTCGCAACGTTTATCGTATATAAAGGAATATTTAAAATCTGTGCCACTTTACGCGCATCTTCATATGCCTCCAGCGAGCAACATTTGTTTTCCACCAATTCATTTTCTTCGGGGTCTTTCCAGAAATGCATAAAAACGCCAACGACATCATATCCTTGTTTTTTAAGAAGCGCCGCCGAAACAGAAGAATCCACCCCGCTGGAAAGCGCCAAAACCACCCGCTTTTTCTTCTTGTCTTTGACGGTTTTATTTTTCCTGATTGTCTTCTTTTTATCCATAACCCAATCCTACCAAAAATCACCCCTCCGCACAATAACTACTGAATTTTTATTGCTTTTTTGGTTTGTTTGGGGTAGTATTTAGATATGTTTGGACTAATCAAATCAATAATTTGGATTGTCGGTTTTGCGGTTGTCGCTTCTTTCGCGCTCGACTATTTTGGATATGAAATCAATAAAGGTTATTTTTCTGAAAGAAAAGGAGAATGCCAGCAAAAACTCAAAGAATGCCAAAAAGAAGTTTTACACCAAGGATTAGACAACGCCCAATGCAAATTCGACTGTGTCGATCCAAAATTAATCATTAAGAAAAAATAAACCGATGCGAAACTGCGAATACATTCAAATCTACGAATAATTTTAAAAATAAATTTCACTTATTATATTCGCAGATTCACATTTAATTCGTTATTCGAATCGGTATAATCATATGCGCTTAGTAGTAAATCTTCCTGCTTACAATGAAGCAGAAAAAATCGCCCAAACCATCAAAAGAATTCCCCGCCATTTTGACGGAGTTGATGAAGTTTTTGTGCAAGTCATCGACGATGGATCAAAGGATAACACCGCACAAGTTGCAAAAGATGCCGGCGCAGATATGGTTCACATTCACGAAGTCAATCGCGGAATTGGAGTTACTTTTCGCACTGCCGTATACAAAGCCTTGGGAAACGGGGCGGACATTATGGTAAACATCGATGCCGACGGACAATTCGATCCCAATGACATTGAAAAAATAATCAAACCAATTTTAAATGGAGAAGTTGATATGGTGAGCGCCGACCGTTTCGGAAAGCATCAAGCCAAGAACATCCCGTGGATCAAAGATTTTCTCAATCGCGTAGCTGCCAAAATCATCGGAAGTTTTCTCAATCAAAAAATCAACGACCTCACTTGCGGTTTCCGCGCCTACAATCGCGAATGTCTCCTCCGCCTCAATCTTCCGGGAAACTTCACCTACACACAAGAAGTGATCATTGATGCTATTGGAAAAAACTTGAAAGTCAGATGGATTCCTGTGGAAGTGACCTATTTCGACGACAGAAAATCCCGCGTTGTCAAAAGCGTCTACAATTACGTCAACAACAGCGGAAAAATAATCATCAAAGCCATTCGTGACGTTCGTCCGATGAAGTTTTTCGGCGTGCCGGGATTATGCTTGATATTTCTTTCTTTATTTATCTTTGCAGTTTTTGCGATTTTCTATTTTCAAGAATTCAAAATCTCACCCTATCGAAATTATCTTTTACTTTCCATTACTTCTCTTTTAGTCGGATTGCAATTTATAATTTTTGCTCTCATTGCCGATATGATTAAATCCAACCGTAAACTCACCGAAGACCAAATGTATTTAATGCGAAAAGAAAAATACAGAAAAAAAATTTCTCCGCTAAATACGGATCGGTCCTTGGCTGATAATTCATCTAATTTCTAAAAATATGGAAAAACCAAATTATCCGAAAATTTTGTTCATCAGCCGGGCGTATCCTCCGATTCTTGGCGGAATTGAAAACCAAAATTATGAAATATCCAAAAGCCTCTCTGAAATTGCCGACGTAAAAATAATCGCCAATAAATTTGGCAGAAAAATGCTCCCGCTTTTCGCGCCATACGCATTAATACAAATCATTTTCCTTCTTCCAAAATATGATGTCATTCTTTTGGGTGATGGAGTTTTGAGCATTATCGGATGGTTCGTTAAGCTTTTTTCCCAAAAACCCGTCATTTCTATTGCGCACGGATTGGATCTGAATTGGAACAGCTCCTCGTTGGGAGTTTGGTATGAAAAAATTCTCATTAAATTATACAAAAAACTCTGGGTAGAGATTTTTTTTGAAAAAATTGACAAATTTATCGCCGTTGGAAACACCACTATCAAAGAAGGTGTGAAACTCGGAATCCCTAAGGAAAAATTCGTTTTTGTTCCCAATGGAGTGGACACGGAAAAATTTCTCGGAACAAGAAATTATTCACGCCATGATTTGGAAAAAACCATCAATATGAATCTTTCTGAAAAGAAAGTCCTTCTCACTCTCGGAAGATTAGCAAGAAGAAAAGGTGTTGCTTGGTTTATTGAAAATGTAATGCCAAAACTTCCGAATAATATAATTTATGTTGTTTCCGGAAACGGTCCGGACAAAGAAAATATCAAAGCTGCCATCAAAAGAACCAAGCAATTTGATCGTGTAAAACTTTTCGGTCCAGCAACTGATCCAGAAAAATTTCTTCTTTACAATACCGTTGATCTTTTTGTTCAGCCGAATATCAAAGTCGCAGGTGATATGGAAGGTTTTGGGCTCGTTGTTTTGGAAGCAGCAGTTTGCCGAAGAGTTGTCATTACCTCAGAACTGGAAGGACTCAAAGATGCCATTACTAATGGAAAAAACGGCTTCCTTGTTGATCCTGAAAATACCGAAAAATATGCCGCCAAAATTAAGGCGCTTTTAGAAAATGACGACGTGCGAAAAATTTTCGGCGAGCGCGCCCGCGAGTTTGTCAAAGAAAATTACACATGGGAAATAATCGCTAAAAAATATTTGGAAGAAATAAAGAAAACAATAATTTAGAAATGATGCAGCTGATTTTATTTTATATTTCCATATTTTTTCTCCTATTCCTGCCGGGATGGTTTTTAATATTAGCAATTTTTGGAAAATCCAATAAACTTTCCCGCTTGGAAAAATTTATCATCGCTCCAGGACTCAGTCTTGTGTCAATAAACTTTCTCATTATTCTTATTGGAAAATCCGGAATTCCTATAACCGGAAAATCAATAATAATCGCAAATTTATTATTCCTTCTTTTGAATGCGATAATATATAAAACACAAAAAAATAAACAAATTTCCATAGAAGAAAAAGATGCGTCCGACAAATTATTTTCTTTTTCCAAAAAACATACGGTTTTAATAATTTTGATTTTAGCGCTGACTTTTTTTATCAAAACCGTCTACCTATCCGATACAATATTCCCCACTTCCACCGATATGGGGCATCACATGTACTGGTCAAAGCTAATCTCCCAAACTAATGAATTGCCGGATTATCAAGAAAGCGACGTCATTCAAGTCGGAGAAAATTATCAAATCAGCAATCCTAAACCGATTGCCGACTTTATCATTGGAGAGCATTTGATTTTTTCCGCTATCAATCTTTTTTCCGGAATTGATTTTATTTCTTATTTTCCGACACTTGTTCTTTTTTTATTCAATATTTTTACTGTCTTGATTATTTTTATTCTGACACTGCGCCTTTTTGAAAATTTTGGAACAATTCAAGCACGAACAATAAACATATTTGCTTTATTTCTCGCCGGACCTATCTATACTCTTGCCTCTCCTCAGGCAAAATTTGCCAGTGGAGGAGTAATCGGAAACACTTTTGGAAATTTCCTCATTCCTTTAATACTTTACTTTTTCCTACGCGCTTTGGAGAAAAAAAACAAACCAATGCTATCCTTAGGAATTTTTACAACCATCGGACTATTCTACATTCATCATCTAAGCTCTTTTGTATTTATTTATATTTTTATTTTTACTCTACTATTTTTTATCTTGTTCAACCTTAAAAATATCCGATTATATATAAAAGATTGGTTGAAAATGATTTTATCATTTCCTGTTCTATTATTGATTGCAAGTTGTTTATTGTTTGCTGTTTTAATCTATACTCCGAATTATCTCGAGGTTAATGCAATAGAAACTGCCGTCGGCGGACCATCCAAATCAACTCGTGCCGGACTTTCTCTTGAACAACTCACATTCAGCTCCGGTCAAGCAAGAATGGCAATCGGACTTGTCGGATTAATAATTCTTTTAGCTAGTAAATACAAAAAAACATATTCTTTTGTATTTATAATCGGTTGGACAATTTCAATTTTCCTTATGTCAATTAAACCTGGATGGCTGTACCTCGACATCCCTTCAAATAGAATTGCTAACTATTTTATCTTTCCTTTAATCATAACATCAGCCTTTGCTGTTTTTTGGATTTTTTCATTTGCTAAAAAATATCTTCCCTTAAAAATAATTTTCCCTGCTATAATTCTTTTTTTTACATTTATTACATATAGTGGATTTTTTGACAATACTCAATCTCTTTCCTCGGAAAGCAATCCGACGAAAGCCATAGCAATATTCACAGCCTCTAAATATGTATCTGAAAAATCCTCGTCAAATGACAAAGTATTAAAAGATCACAATTACCTCACCGCCGATTCTTGGATAAAATTGTTTTTTATGCAAGACTATAATTATCCGCTTTCCCGCAGTTTTTTCAAAAGATATGAAGACCCTACCAAACCGAGAGAAATGTGTACGCTTTGGATGATTTCCACTCCTAACACTGAAAATGGACAGAAATGCTTTTCTGATTTAGGAATAAATTTTATCATATTAAATCCAAAATATGATAGTATTCAATTTGAAAAAACCGAACAATTTTGGAAAGTATTTTCCGGAAAAGATATCGGAGTTTATTATCGAAAATAATTATGCAAAATAAAATAATACTTTCAATCGTAATATTTTTCGCCGTCAGCTTTTTCTTTTTGGCGCAAACGGAAAGAAAACAATATTTGCAAAGCAATCAATGGTTTTTATCTTTTGAAAATCCAACAGAAGAAAATATTTCTTTTATAATTGACAACCAAGACAAAAAACAAAACTTCCATTGGGAATATTGGCGCGACTTAGAAAAAATAACCGAAGGAAATTTAGAAATTGAAAAAAATTCCAACCAAATAATTCATATTAATCCAATTAGAATTCAAGAAAAAAGAAAAAATATAATTAAAGTTTTGACGGGCGAAAAAGAGAAAGAGATTTATAAAATATATTAACAGCTATGGAAATACTACACGAACCAAATCCAATATTACGCAAAAAGGCCAAAAAAATAAAAAATCCCTTAGATAAAGAAATTCAGGAACTGATTCCTCAAATGATTGAGACAATGCGGGCCGCTAAAGGCTTGGGATTGGCCGCTCCACAAATCGGAAAATCCATTCGTCTCTGTGTTATCGAAGAAAGTGGGATTCTTTATGTTCTCATAAACCCCCAAATAAAATCAACTTCCATGGAAAAAATAATCACCGAAGAGGGATGCCTCAGTGTTCCAGGGAAGTGGATCCCTATTGAAAGAAGTGATGAAATAAAGGTTCGCTATTTGAATGAAAAAGGAGAAAAGTGTAAAATAAAAGCGCGCGGACTTCTTGCTCGTGCCTTCCAACATGAAATAGACCATTTGAATGGAATTCTAATTATTGATAAAAAACAAAAATGAAAGAAAAAAAGCCAATTAAATTAAGGGTTGTTTTTATGGGAACGCCGTCCTTTGCTGAAAAAATACTCTCATCCTTACTGGAAGAAAAATATAACATTCTTGCTGTTTTTACTCAACCGGACAAAAAATCTGGACGTAAAAATGAATTCACGCCCAGCCCCGTAAAAATATTGGCGGAAAAAAACAACATACCCGTAATCCAGCCGGAAAAATTCGACGAACAAGCGGTTTTATCCTTAAAAGAACTGAAACCAGATTTAGTTATAGTTGCCGCTTATGGAAAAATTCTTCCGGAAAAAGCCTTAGAAATTCCCGGGTTCGGATCCATAAACGTACATGCCTCTCTTTTACCTAAATTCCGCGGAGCATCCCCTATTCAAAACGCAATTTTGTCCGGAGAAAGCAAAACCGGAATAACTATTATGCTTATGGACAGAGGAATGGATACCGGAGATATTTTATCGCAAGAAAAAATTTCCATCGATCAGAATGATACAACGCCTATTTTAATGGAAAAACTGAAAAATAAAGGCGCCGAAACACTTCTGAAAACCATTCCGCTCTGGATTGAAAAAAAAATATCCCCCGTTAAACAAGACCCATCCAAAGTTACTCTCTGCCAACTCATTGAGCGTTCTGATGGAAAAATAATCTGGGACAATGATGCACAAGATATCTATAATCGCTATCGCGCATTCCATCCATGGCCGGGAATTTTTTCCTTTTGGGATGAAAATGGATTAACAAAAAGAATAAAACTCAATAAAATTTCTCTACAAAAAACAAATCCACAGAGTCGACACCGACTAGGAGAAATTTTTCAAATCGGAGAAGAAATCGGCGTGCAAACCGGAAATGGAGTAATTATATTAAGCCAGATCCAATTAGAAGGGAAAGATTCAATATCGGCAAAAGATTTTTCCAACGGACATCCTGATTTTATCGGCAGTATTTTGAAATAATGCTAAATTAAACTAATCCGATGCAAAAAAACAACAAAGAAAATTATATTGTTCTCATTGGAATTATTCTAATTGGAATAGTTTTTCTTATTACATTTATCCGCCCGGGAAAAAAAGAAAAAAACATAATCAATTCTCCGACGGAAACTCCCACTGATTACTCAATTATCTATCCCAAAGAATTGAGCGAAAAAATCAAACAAAAAGAAAACATTCAAATTCTTGATTTACGCAGTAATGCAGATTTTGAAATAGAACACATTGCAAATTCAATAAACATTCCCAATGATGATCTTCAAAAAAAAGGCGATATTTTAGACTCAAAAAAGGAAATAATCATAATTGCCTACCCTGAAAGTAAAAAAAATATTTCTGATTCAGTGAAACTGCTTGAAAGAAACGGGTTTTCAAATATTTCAGTTTTGTATAATGGAATTGAGGGATGGACGGAAAACCTTTTCTCTACAATTTCCACAGGAGATCCAAGCTCTATCTCCGACCAATCGAAAGTTATCTACATATCTCCGACAGAATTTCAAGTCGCATTAAACAATAATGCCCCGCTTTTTATTTTAGATGTTCGCGATTCATCACTTTTTAACACTGAAAGCATTCATAATTCTATAAATATTCCGCTTTCCGAATTGGAAGCACGCGAAGAAGAAATACCAAAATTTAAAGAAATTATCGTCTATGGGCAAGATGCGATTGAAAGTTTTCAAGCTGGATCAAAACTTTTTGATCTAGGAATACTCACAGCAAAAACACTTGACGGAGGATTTGATGTATGGAAAGAATTTGTTTCAAATAAAACAACGGAAGAAAAAACAAACCCTTCCGAATAAAATTAAAATCAAACCGCCAAACAGCTCTTAAGGGAAACTACGCACCAAAAAAATTAGTCTGATTTAAAAAACGCTCACAAAATATTTCGAAGCGTTTTTTAATTCAACAACTCACGCATTTAAACAAAAAAAACTCCATTAAACTTTTACACTATCGCATAGAAGTTCAATTATTTTTTAAAATAATTGATATTATTATCTTCCATCATAATATAAAAACGTTCCTTAATTAGGAATATATTGTTTTTTTCTTAAAATTTGACAAATAAAAATATCTGCTTTATTATACCTATACCCTAGGTATAGGAGTTTAATTCATTAAACAAAATAATATCACTATGAAAAAATCAACCGCAAATAAAGAGAGAATCCTTATTGCTCTCAAAAAAGCTCGGACTTCACTGGAAAAAATAATCCCGATGGTCGAGCAAGAAAAAAATTGCTTTTCTATTATTCAACAAAATTTGGCGATTATCGGTCTGCTAAAAAACACTAATCTCTTGATGCTGGAAAGTTATATGCAACAGCATCTTGACAGCGCCAATAAAAATAAACTGTCGCGACGCAACTTTGAAACAATGCAAACAGAAATCCTGAAAATAATCCGTACTGCACAAAACAAATAATCTAATTTTATATTTTAAAAAAATATGCTTAAAAATAAGTCTCTCTTTATGTTTGTCGCAATCGCCGGTATAAGTGGCACTTTTTTATTCTTTCACAATACCTCACCCAAAACCGTAGTAGCGAATAGCAATCCTGCTAAAAAAGTGATTGCGACCCCTATCGCGCTTTCTGAATTTTTGCCCGAAAACTCGTACTGTGCTTTCGCAGTCGGCAAAAACCGTACAGAAATAACCCCGGAAATAAACGGCATGGTCCGGCAACTTTTCAAAAATGAAGGCGACTTAGTCCGTGCCGGCGAAATACTAGCTATCATCGACGACTCAACAATCAGCGCAAACGCACGCGGTTTGGCGCAAGTTTCAAACAACGCAAAAAAGTCCGCTGTCGACACCGAAAAACTATATGATCAGAAAGTCGACGAAGCCAAAGCTGCACTTAAAAAAATCGAAAAAGATTTTGATAATGGCAACGCCACTAAAAAGGATGTGTTTTTAGCCGAAGAATCGGTTAAAAGTGCCAGACGCACCCGCGATCTGCAAATTTCCTCCACTCGCATCCAAGTTTCTGAAATCGAAAATCAACAATCGATTGCCGACAACTATGCACAAAAACAAACTATCCGCGCACCTTTCTCCGGAACGATCACTCGCCGCCACATAACAATTGGAACTTTCGTCATCGCCGGAACCCCGCTCTATTCCCTATCCGCTCTCGACACAGCTGAGATCGAAATTTCCGCACCAAAAAATATCATCGAAAAATTATCAATCAATCAAGAAATATTTCTTACTAAAGAAAATTCCATCTCCACAATTGGTCTTATATATGCTAAAAGTGCTTTCACTAATTTTGCAAATCAAAATGGAATCATTCGCTTGCGTACCAAAGAAAACACATCACATTCTATTTCAATTGGAGACTACATCTGCGCGCAACTTCCACTGGAAAATTCCAAAAAGGCGCTTATTGTTCCGGAAAATGCCCTTTTATATGAATTCGGAGATTCTTTTATTTTTATCATTCAAGATAAAATTGTTCACAAGAAAAAAGTCACAGTCGGAAAAACCAACGCTGGACAAATAGAAATTGTTTCCGGATTAGAACCGGGAAACATCGTCATCACAGAAGGAATTCATGAAATCCACGCTGGCGATACAGTAATTTATTAATTTTTCCAGTATATGAATAATAATAAAAAAAACACCTTGGGCATCTCAGGCAAAATCACACGCCTTTTTCTCAATAATCGAGAATTGAGCATCCTTTCTATACTCATCATTGCCGCGTGGGGTATCGTGAGTTTTATCCTAATGCCTAAACAATACAATCCGGAAATCGTTGCACCGGCCTTCATTATCTCAACTGATTTTCCCAATGCCACCAGTCAAGAAGTTTTCGAATTAATCACTCGCAAAATGGAAGACGTCCTCAAGGAAATCCCGGAAGTGGATGAAATATCCTCCCAATCATTTTCCGGCGGGAAAAGCGTCGTAGTTGTCAAATTTTATGTCGGCGCCGATTTAGAAAAAGCCAAAACCACCCTTAATCAAAAACTACGAGATAATATTCAATTGAAACCTTCCGGAGCTTCCGAACCAATCGTCCAAACAATGGATTCTGAGGACGTGCCAATTATCTCCATCGGTCTTTTTTCAGATGAATTTTCCGAGCAGGCTTTACGCAAAGCAGCAATTGAAATATCCGACAATCTCAAACAAGTTTCAGGAACTTCCAAAATCGAAATCAAAGGCGGTCGTATCAACAACCTCAATGTATCTTTGGATGTCGGAAAACTTACCGCTCTTGAAATTTCCCCTTTTGAAATCGTCCAAGCCATTCAATCAGCCAACGGAAATTACGGCGTACATACTTTCAAAAACGACAATTATAATTCCATTTTGACCGTTGACGGAAATATTCGCGACGCAACAGAATTGGAAAACATCATCATTCGTTCACAAAACTCTTCCATTATTCGCATATCCGATGTCGCTACTGTCGATTACGGACCGGGAGAAATCACTAACTACGTCCGCTTGCGAGAAAAAGAAGATAACGGCTCCGCCCAACCGGTAGTTTATATCGCCATTTCCAAATTAAAAGGCACTAACGCCACCACGATCGCAGAAAATGTTATTACCAAGCTGGATGAAATTAAAAATTCTTCCCTTCCAAAAGAAATAAAAACCAAAATCCTTCGCAACGAAGGCGCAACTGCCAGCGAAGAAATCACCAAATTATCAATCGAACTTGCTAAATCAATCGCTATCGTCGGTGCGGTCATTCTTCTAATATTGGGATTTCGAAGTGCGCTTATTATTTCCTTAGTCATCCCATTAATCCTTTTCGCCGTTTTCGCCATCGGAAATGTTTTTGGCGAAACAATTAACCGCATCACACTTTTCGCGCTCATCCTCTCTCTCGGACTTTTAGTAGATGACGCGATTGTGGTCGTAGAAAATATCAACCGCTATTTCCGGATGAAATTAGGATTAAATAAAACAGAAACCGTAGTTCTCGCCGTAGACGAAGTTGGTTCAGCACTTTTTATGTCCACTCTCACGATGATTTTGGCTTTTGTTCCAATGGCGTTTGTAACTGGAATGATGGGACCTTACATTGGACCAATTCCCTTTTTCGTACCAGTAGCACTAGCAGCTTCTTTACTTTTCGCCGTCACCCTTAATCCGTTTTTCGCCCACCTATTACATAAAGAAAGTATTCATGAAAAAAAAACCAATTTCATCGACCGCGTAATCAAAAAAATTGAAACGTCCTATGCTAAAACCATTAGAATATTACTTGACCAATCAAAAGCTCGGAATATATTTATCGCCAGCACCGCTTTCGCCATTATTTTTTCACTTTCCCTGCCGCTTGTCAAAATAGTAAAATTTAGAATGCTTCCCAAAGCCGACAAAGAACAATTTTATCTATATTTAGATCTACCGGACGGAACTAATATTGAAAAAACTGCACTGCTTTCTACTAAATTGGAAAAAAATATCCTTACTCAAGAAAATATCAAAAGTGTGGAAAGTTTTGTCGGACAATCGCAAATCGTCGATTTTAACGGACTCTTCAAAGGCAGTTCGTTCCGCGTCCAGCAAAATCAAGCAACATTAAAAATAAATCTAACCCATCCAGAAGAAAGGGACACAACCAGTGAAGATATCGCCTCTGACATCAGGGATATTTCCTTGAAATTTTCCGAAGAGCATCCAGACGCCAATATTAAAATCATCGAGGATCCACCAGGACCACCGGTCTTAGCGACGCTTTTTCTCAAAGTACAAGGAGAAGATACTAAAAAAATAACTGCTATCGCTCGAGACATCAAGAAAACTGTTTCCGAAATCGACGGTGTCGTTGATTTAGACACATCCATTTTGGAACAAAATTATGACCAATCTTACCGAGTAAATATTGAGAAATCTCAACAATTAGGCATCGCACCAAGCGCTATCAATCAAATGCTTTTTCTCGAATTGCACGGCTTACCAATAGGCGTTTATCACCGCCGTGACGACAATCTTGGCCAAACAAATGATCAAGAGCAAATCATTGTCCGTTTAGACAAGAAAGACCGTGAATTCGCGGAAAATTTCAATCGTCTAACCATCCTAAGCGCCGACGGAACACCGATTCCTCTACCCGAACTTCTTCTTAAAACCGAAGCAGAAAAAGACAGTATAATTTACACCGACGAACGCCAAAAAACCGCTTCCATTTCGGCGGAAATGGAAGACCGAAGCGTAGTTTATGCCGTATTAGATATTTTCCCAAAATTGCTAGCCTACAAATTACCGAACGCCCAAGAAACAAAAACTACATGGACTCCATTCGGAGTAACATATACCGATACGGAAACAGGAGAGCAATATTCTGTTATGATCGACGGGGAATGGAAACTTACATTGGAAGTTTTTCGCGATCTCGGCATTGTGATGGCTCTTGTTATATTCCTCATTTATTTCGTTGTTGCCGCCCAAACCGAATCATTAATCATCCCGCTTCTTATTATGGGTAGTATCCCACTTTCGCTCATCGGAGTTTTACCAGGGTTTGCCTTTCTAGGAATTATAAAAGGTACCTATTTCAATGCAACTTCAATGATCGGCGTCATTGCTCTGTCCGGCTTAGCGGTTAAAAACGCCATTATCTATTTGGAGTATTTGGAACCGCTCCGAAAGAAAGGTTTGCCGCTCAAAGATGCCTTAGTTGAAACTGGACGCATCCGCCTTTTGCCGATCATTCTCACTTCACTCACCGCCATCCTCGGTTCACTCACAATCGTCGCCGACCCGGTTTGGGAAGGTTTAGCTTGGGCGATCGTCTTTGGTCTCACCGCTTCAACACTTCTCACTCTATTAGTCTTCCCTATTCTCTATTATCTTTTCGAAAGAAAAAATTCCTAATATCATAAAAACAGACGCACCGAAAAAGTCGTCTGTTTTTTATTTTACTATATGCAAAATTGACTTAGTGGTATAATTCTAATATACTTAATAATCAGAATAAATATATAAAAAATGCTATTTCTATGCAACATAAAATACAAGTTATTAAAAACGAATATGCTGAAATCCAAGAAAAACTCAATTCTCCTGAAATAGTTTCCGATATGAAAAAAATGGCCGAGCTAGGTAAAAGACAAGCGGAAATGACCGAAATAATCGGTGTAATTTTCGAATTGGAAAAAATCAAGAAGGAAATGCGGGAAAATGCCCAAATCGTAAACACAGAAACTGACCCAGAAATGAAACAAATGGCGATGGACGAAAATATCAAACTTTCTCCAAAAAAAGATGAACTGGATAAAAAATTGGAGCAAATGCTACTTCCCAAAGATCCTAACGACAACAAAGACGTTATCGTAGAAATTCGCGCCGGCGCCGGCGGAGATGAATCTGCGCTTTTTGCCGGAGATCTATTTCGTATGTACTCTCGATTTGCGGAAAATCAGGGATGGAAAATTTCTCTTATGAGTTCCAATCAAACTGGAATTGGCGGTTTTAAGGAAGTTATTTTTGAAATAATCGGAACAAACGTTTTTGGAAAAATGAAATATGAATCCGGAGTACACCGCGTTCAGAGAACCCCAGAAACAGAAAAAATGGGGAGAATTCATACTTCTACTGCCACTGTTGCCGTACTTCCTCAAATCGAAGAAGTAGAATTCAAAATCGATGAAAAAGATTTGCGCATCGATACCTTCTGCTCATCTGGACCGGGAGGTCAATCGGTCAACACAACCAAATCCGCCATTCGCATCACTCACCTTCCTACCGGACTGATTGTTTCTTGTCAAGATGAAAAATCACAGCATAAAAATAAAGATAAAGCAATGAAAGTTCTGCGGTCTCGCTTGGTTCAAATTGAGCAGGATAAAAGAGCTAAAGAATTGGGAGATGCCAGAAAAAGCCAAATTGGAACTGGCGACCGCAGTGAAAAAATAAGAACCTACAATTTCCCGCAAGACCGCGTCACCGACCATCGCATCAAACAAAATTGGAGCAATTTACCGTCAATTTTAGATGGAGAAATAGAAAAAATTATTGATGCGCTAATGGAAGAAGATATCAAATTAAAAATGCAACAATAACAAATAAAAAAATACCTATCTAATTTTTCGATGAAAAAAAATTATGACATGCACCCTCCAATGAAACCATGCACGGTCCAATAGGATTTTCTGGTGTGCATTTTTTCCCGAACATTGGACATTTTTTTGGTAAAATCAAACCTCTCACCACCTCGCCACACCGGCATCCCAATGGCTCTTTGGAAAGTGAAAAATCAACTTTGTCTAAAATATTTTTATATTTCACTTTCGCGTCAAAATGCGAAAATTCTTTTTTTATTTCCAATCCGGAACCAGGAATTTTTCCAAAACCTCGCCAATTACCATCACTAATTTCAAAAACTTCAAAAATCAAATTTCGCGCCTTCCTATTTCCTTCTTTTTTCACCACTCTTTGATATTGATTTTCTACTTCCTTTCGTCCATCTTTTATTTGCGCGAGTAACATTAAAATTCCTTCCAAAATATCCTGCGCTTCAAATCCGGTTATTACTTGCGCAACTCCAAGAATTTCATACGGTTTACTGCCGATTATAGCGCTAACATGTCCCGGATCAATAAATCCATCAATATTCACTTCGCCTAAATCCAAAAGTGCTTGCATCGCCGGAATAAAAATTTTATGAGAAGAATAAACCATTAAACCTTTCTTAATTGCCCAAGCAGTCATTGGCGTTGTCGTATCGAATCCCAATCCGAAAAAAACCAAGTTTGGATATTTTTTTTGCAAAGCCAGTGCCTCGACAACATCATACACGCCGAAAACTCGCGCACCTTTTTCGCGCGCATCATCCAAACTGCCAAATCTTCCCGCAACGCGAAGGACATCGCCATATGTCGCCACCGGAATTCCCGCCAGTGCCAAACTTACAATTGCATCAATGTCTTTTTGCGAACTAACACAAACCGGACATCCCGGTCCGGTAATCAAATTGATATTTTCGGGCAAAATTTGACGAATTCCGTTTCGACTGATTGCTTGCGTATGCGTCCCGCAAACTTCCATTAAGTTCACCCCTCGCCCAATCTCCCTGGCCAGTTTATTAATTTCACTGATTAATTTTTGTTGCATTCTCATTTATTTAAATATTTCCTGACTATCTTCTCCTGTTTTTTTATCCATAACTTCAATCGCAAATCCGGCATGGACAATTACATAGTCTCCTTTTTTAGCATCCACCAAAGAAACATTCACTTCTTTTTCAATACCATCAAAATCAACGGTTGCCAAACCGTTTTTTATTGATTTAATTTTTCCGGGATAAGCAAGACACATAATCAATTCGCTAAATTCAAAATGCAAATATCAAATTTAAAAAAATTATACAATATTAAAAAACTTATTATAATTTAAAGTTTTTAATTGTCATTTTTATTTTTAAATTATATCTTTCCATCACTTCCAAAATATTTCATCTTGGTTTTTACTACTTCCTTAATTGCTTCACGTGCATTGCCCAAAAGTCGGCGCATATCAAACGAACCGCCACCCTCATCTTTGAGCGCCACCATAATATTGTTAATAAAAGCCATTCTAGTAGCAGTATCCACATTGAAACAACAAATTCCTCTCTTAATCACTTCCTTTACTCTTCCGTTTTCCCAATCCGACGCTCCGTGCAAAATCAAAGGAATATCTACTAATTTATTAATCATTTCTAACCGAGCATAATCCGGCTCCTTGCGCTCCTTGGCAAATCCATGTGCGTTCCCAATTGCTACTGCTAAGGCAGAAATTCCGGTTTCTTTTACGAACTCTTCCGCTTGCCCCGGATCCGTCATATATTTCTCCCATTCATTATCATTCATATTAACTTCTCCGAGATAAGGAACGCTTCCTAATTCAGCTTGCACACTAACTTTTCCGGCAAAATTTTCTTGACAAAATTCAACCACTTTTTTTGTCATCGCCAAATTGTCTTCATATTCTCTTCTGGAACCGTCATACATTACTGAATCAAAACCGATTTCCACTGCTCGTTGAACAACTTCAAAACTTTTTCCGTGATCCAAGTGAATTCCCACCGGAACTTCAGGATAATAAAATTCGGCCGTATTTTTGATGATATGAAAAATATTTCTTCCTCCGGAATAATCCATCGTTTTTTCCGTTACTTGAAGTATTACCGGAGAGCGAACTTCCGATGCAGCCTGCAAAATTGCCTGAACGGTTTCCATATTAACAACATTAAAAGCTCCAACGGCATACCCGCCATCTTTCGCTTTTTTCAAGATTTCACCTACTCCAACAATCATATTTTTATTTTTTATTTAACATTTTTCAAAACCTTTAACTATCTCAATTAAATTAAACGGCACCAAACTTTCTCTTCCGACGAGCACTCCATCCATCTGCGGATCCAAGCACATTTTCTTTATTAAACTCGCTTTCACATTTGCGCCATATAAAACTTTTATTTTTCCAGTTGTATCGGATCCATATTTCCCCGTTAAAATTTTGCGAATCAAAATTCTCGCTTCCATTATTTCATCACTTGTAGGCTCCGCATCAGATCCGATTACCCAAACCGGTTCATAAGCAATAATTATTTTTTCCGCTTGCATCCGGGAAATACCTTCCAATCCTTCATTCAATTGGCGAGAAATAATATCATTGATTAATCCTTTCTGTCTTTCTTGTAAAGTTTCCCCTATACACAAAATAGGGATAATTCCATTCTTGATTGCTGACTTTATTTTCAAGTTTATTTCTTGATTATTTTCCTTAAAATATCCTCTTCTTTCGCTATGCCCGATAATAGAATAATCAGCTCCGTATTCTTTTGCCATTACAGGAGATATTTCTCCGGTAAACGACCCCCTTTCTTGCCAGAAAATATTCTGCACACCCAATTTAATCTTTGTTCTTTTTAAATTTTTCGCAAAAAATTCCAAATGTACAAAAGGAACACATAAAACCATTTCCACATCATCCCCAAGTTTAACTTTTTTAATATCACTCTTAAGCGCCTTCAAATAACTATCTCTTTCCGAAAGAGTAATAAGATTCATCTTAATATTCCCTATTATTGTCTTCTTGTTCATAAAATTAAATCATTAAGGTTTCAATCAGAGGCTTACTTCCCAAAAGGGTGGCACTTTGGATTTCCGACTACTATTTTTATTTATATTAATCAATTTGTGCAGAATTAGACATTTTTGAATGAGAATTCTTGATATTTATATGCCTTCGCACAAACCAAATTAAGCCGAGTAAAATCAATACCCCAATCACCGCGTCGAATTTGTGGAAATATACCCCGAGCGTGTCCCAATTATCTCCCAATTGCTTTCCAATGTATGCCAAAATGTAGCAAAATGGCAATGATCCGGCAAATGTATAGACAATAAATTTAGGAAAATTCATTCTGGCAATTCCCGCCGGAAGTGAAATAAATGTCCGTATCACCGGAAGCATTCGAGAAATAAAAACAGCGGCATTTCCGTATTTTGCAAAAAAATTATCAGCAATGTTTAAATCGTGCTCGGTAACCAAAATATACTTTCCGTATTTTTCCGCTGCCGGTCGACCACCATAATACCCTACCCAATATGCCACCGTGCTACCTAGAACACATCCAATTGCTCCAGCAAGAGAAACTCCCCATAAAGAAAACTGTCCGGTTGAAACCAAATATCCCGAAAACGGCATAATTATCTCGGAAGGAAGTGGCACGCACGCAGATTCAATTGCCATCATCAAAGCCACGCCGGAATATCCCATCAAATCAATTCCCCAAATTATAAACTGCGCCAAAAACGAAATTATATCTGAAATCATATTTTAATTTAATATATATTACACAAAATTATAACCACTTTCGCAAATACTCTGCTGCTTTTTCCGGTTCTATTGTTGAAATTTCAATTCCGGTTTCCAATTCAAACCCCGCCCAATTGGATGTGTGCGGCAAAATTTCAATATGCCATCTGTAATACGGATAATCTTTTCCGTCACAAGGGGCGGTATGAATATAAAAATTATACGCCGGATCATTCAAGGCCTTACATATACTGAACATTGCTTTTTTAAAAACTTCCGCCAATTTTAGTTTATCCTCATTGTTAGTTCGTTCAAAATACGGCTGTTGATATTTCGGCATCACCCAAACTTCAAAAGCCGCCCGAGAAGAAAAAGGACAGAACGCAATAAACCGATCATTTTCAAAAACAATTCTTTTTTTCTCTTGACTTTCATATTCTACCATTACTTCATACACAAAATCATTATTCGCTTTAAAATATTTTTTTGATCCTTCCAATTCTAATTTCACATATGGAGAAATAACCGGAATCGCCATCAACTGCGAATGCGGATGAGCAATTGACGCACCGGCTTCCTTTCCATGATTATGAAAAATACTGATATAATTCACATTTTTATCTTTCATTAACGACAAGTATCGATCTTGATAAGCATCAAAAATCTCCGCAATCTCCACTTCATCAAGAAGCGCCATATGCCTTTCGTGATCTCGCGTCACCAATACTTCATGGTATCCAAATCCACTCACAGCAAAATATGGACCTTCCGACAACAATTCCATTTCGCCACCGGAAGAAAAAGCCGGAAATTTGTTCGGAAAAACTCGTAACGTCCAGTCTCCATCATCTTGGCGATAAATCAAAACATCTTTTTCTTGATTAGTCTTTTCCGGCTCGCAAAAAAGACACTCATTCGAATCATCATTGGAAAGTTGTCGCACATTTTTGGAAAAATCTTCCGGCCGCTTAGCACGTCCAGTCGCAATCACCACCCAATCTCCGGTAACCAAATCCTGACGCAACTCAGAAACATTATCGACATTTTTAATTTTCTGCTGTTTTTCTTTTATTTCTTTTTCGCTCAAAGTAAATTCATCCTGAGCGGATATTTTTATTTCCATTTTTCTTTTCAAAAAAAAAGTTAAATAACCGGAAAAAATTATTTTTTAATTTCATATTTTCCCATAATCAACCTCAATTTTGTTTTAAACAAATCAATCAAAACTTGAATAAAACCATTGGGACCTGTCAAACCGACTGTCGAACCTTCTTCATTAAGCCAACGTACCGGCATTTGCTTAATTTTGAATCCCATTTTTTTTGCCAATATAATTAATTCAAAATCAAACCCGAAACGATCTACGACCATTCGACTCGCCACTTCCTGGGACGCTTTTTCACTAAGCATTTTAAATCCACATTGCGTATCCGGATATGACCACAATCCCAAAACAATCCTAATTAACCAATTGCCGGCATCACCCATAATTTCCCGGTGTTTAGGCTGATGAATCTGAACAAACGCTCCCTCGATATCTCTTGAACCAATTACTACGTCAAATCCTTTTTCAAACTCCGGCAAAAACTTGTCAAGATGAGTAATTGAAGTTGACCCATCCGCATCCATAAAGAGACGATATTTTCCCTTCGCTTCCAAAAGCCCTTGACGCACAACATAACCCTTTCCATGATTTTCCGGATTATTAATCACTCTCAAATTGGTAATTTGCTGAGAATAATTACTTGCGACTTCCGCAGTATTATCAGGCGATCCATCCACAACAACCAAAATTTCATATTCAAAATTTTTTCCTTTGAGATATTTTTCAATCTCTAATAAATTTCTTCCTATTCTATCTTCCTCCTTATAGGCAGGAACAATAACGGACAAATACGGTTTATTTTCCATCTTGTTTTTTTTAAAAATTATTAAATTAAATTATTTTAAATTAAAAAATGCTCTTACTTATATTAATTACTAGCTAGGCTTAGGTATTATAATTTTCGAAAAACACGAATTTCCATCTACAACATATTTCGAAGCGCTACAACCTTTCTGATGACAACAAATCGAAGTTTCCTCTCCTGGCTTGTGAATTTCAAAATAAAAAAAATGCGTATCGGTCTGCGCAAAAGCAGAATTGACATATTCATATCCAGTTGAGGAAAAATCAGGCCAAACCCATGGCGTCTCCAAATTATCACAAATAGGTAGTCCTGCATCAGGAACGCCATCATTTAATATGCGATTAAAATCACAAAGAGCTCTTCCATTGTCAGGATCGCAACCGGCAATAAAACTTCCCGCTCCATCATCATCGACAACTGCATAATTAATCATACACATCTCTAATACCGCTTGAATATTCCTTGCCATTGAAATAGCATTTGTCCTCTTTGCTTTATCCCTAGCGCTATTCAGACTTACCAAAATCACACTCGATAAAATACCGATAATTGCAATAGTAATTAAAAGTTCAATCAATGTAAATCCTTTGTAATATTTTTCATTTTTCATTTTTCATTCAAGAACTTATATCTTCTTCGTCTCTATTAAATTATACTACAAAATAATAAACTTTTCAATAAAAATAAAAGTTTTTTATTTTTCCCGATATTGAGCCTTATTTCTATTTCAAATTATCCAACCACTGTTGTAATATTATTCTAGCCGCCTCTTTGTCATCAAAATTTTTGATTTTTCTTTTTCCCTGCTCAATCAAATTAACATTTGCCATCTTAGTGGTAAACATTTCATTTTGATAATATACTTCATACCCGGACTTTTTTTTAATTTCTTCTCCTAATTTTTTTCCTTCAAAAATTTCCCCTTGCCGCATAAAATGCTGAGGAACTCCAATCACAACATCCGTAATATTTTCTTTGTGAATTATTTCCAACAAATTATCCAGCAAATTTCTATCGTTTATTATTTTTCCATACCCGAAAGCAATTCGCGTTTCACCCTCGGCAATCGCCAATCCAATTTTTCTTTTTCCCCAATCAATTCCCAGATATTTTTTTTCTTGATTCATAGTTAAATCTGTGTCAAAATTTCCGCGCCTCTTTCTGTAATAACAATTGTATTTTCCCAATGCGCACTAAGTTTCCCGTCTTTTGTTTGAAAAACCCATCCATCATTTCCTAGAACAGTTTCGTATCCTCCTTCATTTATCATCGGCTCAAGTGCTAATGTCATTCCCACTTCTAATTTTAAATTCCCCATTCTTTTTTCATAATAATTTGGAATCTGAGGATCTTCGTGCAACTTTTTACCAATACCATGCCCGACCAAATTTCGAATTACCGAGTATCCGCTTGCCTCGACATATCTTTGCACTGCCTTAGAATATTCTCCTATTTTTTTTCCCGCCCTCATATTCTCAAATCCCTTATAAAAAGAGTTCTTTACCATCTCAATTATTTCTTTAGCTCTAGCGCTTACATTTCCCACTGCGAAACTCCTTGCCATATCAGAAAAATATCCCTCATATTCCATTCCAATATCAATTTTCAATATATCGCCTTCTTTTAAAATAACATTTCTTGATGGTATACCATGCACAACCTCACTGTTAATTGATGCACAAATAGTCGCCGGAAACGGGTTGCCGGTTTCTTTCCCATATCCCTTGAAAGCAGGAATGCCTCCTTTTTGCAAAACAAGCTCCTCAGCGAGCTTGTCTAATTCCAGCGTTGATATTCCCGGACATACCTTTTTTTCCAATTCAACCATAATCTGAGCCAGCCGCCGTCCGCTTTCCCGCATCAGCGCAATTTCTTTTTCATTTTTAATCGAAATAGCCATTTTAAAGTTTAGTCATTATAAATTGATTAAAAATTGAAAATTATTTTAGAATCCTTCGTAATCCCTCATTACCATTTGGCTTTCAATTTGTTTTATCATTTCAATAACCACTGAAACCGCAATCAAAATACTGGTTCCTCCGATTGTCATTGTCGCAATATTGGTTATTCCCTGAACCACCAAAGGCAAGACGGCGATTAATCCCAAAAACAAAGAACCTGAAAGAGTAATGCGGTTTATTATTTTATTCAAATACAATGCTGTAGATTCTCCTGGCCTGATTCCGGGAATATATCCGCCTTGTTTTTGCAAATTATCGGAAATTTTGTACGGATCAAAAACAACCGCAGTATAAAAATATGTAAACAACACCACCATTACAAAATATGCCACACCATAGAAAATCTGATTTTGGAAAAGCTGGCTCACAAATTGAGCAGAATTTGCCAAAACTTGATATTGGGAATTAACAAAAAAGCTGGCAATCACTCCCGGAAAAAGCATAATCGAAATAGCAAAGATAATCGGAATTACTCCCGCTTGATTCACCCGAAGAGGCAAATGAGTGGATGTTCCTCCTAATGTTTTATTTCCCCTTATTCTCTTAGCATAAGAAATTGGAATATTTCTCTGCCCTTCATTGACCAAGACCACTCCGGCAATAGTCGCCAACCCGATTACTGTAAATAGTAAATAACTAAAAAAATCCGCGCTATTGAAAGTAGCAGCCAAGCGAGAAAAGGCACTAGGAAGGCTGGCAACAATTCCGGCAAATATAATAAGCGACACTCCGTTTCCAATTCCCTTTTCTGTTATCAATTCTCCGAGCCACATTAAAAATACCGTTCCCGCCGTCGCCACCACAACAATTGCAAACATATCAAAAGACGACAATTCGCCTAAAACCTGCTGACTGCGAAGAAGACTAATCATTGCAAAAGTTTGCATTGCCGCCAAAGGAACCGTAATCCAACGCGTCCACATATTAAATTTCTGCCTTCCAGCTTCTCCTTCTTCCTTATAAAGTTGTTCCAGGCGAGGAACAATCATCGTAAGAAGTTGCATAATAATCGACGCAGTGATATATGGACCTACTCCCAAAAGAACAATGGAAATATTTGAAAGCCCTCCTCCGGAAAACATATTAAGCAACCCGAACAGTTGATTAGCATCAAAAAAACTTCTTAATTGAGCCGTATCCACTCCGGGAAGAGGAATATTGGCCGCCAAACGAAAAACCACCAAAAGACCAAGAATAAACAAAATCTTATTCCGAAGCTCTTTTACCCGAAAAACCTGCATTATTTTATCAATCATTTTTTTATTGTTATTTCAAAATTACCCACCCCGTTTCTTATATAAATATAAACCAAAAAGAAGATTATTTCAAGCCGATGGAATATAATTAAAGGGCGCCTGGATGGACACCCTTTTTACACCTCCTTCTTATTACATGGAATTTTGCATCTCTTCGATGCAAGCAACAATTTGTTGCTCGGCATCATCATCGCCAAGATTTATTTCCACTATACTGCCACCATTGAAGCGACAATGCAGAGCTCCCAATGAAGATATAAGAATAAGACGTCTTTTTCTCCCTCGCACTAAGGGCGGATAGTTATCCCGCATATCCTTGGGAGAAAAATAAAAAATGACATCCGCATCTTCAACAGAGTATGCTTCAGGGAAATCACCTGCGCACTTTTTGACAACAGACACAACTTCATCAGCTGTATTATTATCAGAATTGCAGATAAAGCATATCTTCATTCTCCCCCCTCCTTTATTTTAAAGAAAAGAATAAAAAAAGAACTATTACTACTATATAAAAATATCAAACCCTATTTTTTCCTCTTCGCTCTTATTCTGTCATTCTCGGTCAAATACTGTTTTCTCAAACGAACACTTTGCGGAGTCACTTCCAAATATTCATCTTCGGCCATCAATTCCATTCCTTTCTCAATATCCAATTTCGTCGGAGGAACAAGCTGGATTGCATCATCCGTACCGCTGGCTCTCATATTCGTAAGTTGTTTTCCCTTGATTGGATTAACCGACATATCTTCCCCCTTGGAAACATTACCAATAACCATCCCTTCATACACTTCAGTTCCCGCTCCAATATACAAAACTCCACGCTCTTGAAGATTTGCCAAAGAAAATCCCAATGCTTTTCCGCCAATCATTGAAATCATTGAACCAACATTGCGCTTCTTGATTTCTCCAACATACGGACGAAATTCCAAAAACCGGCTGGAAAAAATTCCCTCGCCTTTCGTATCAACAATAAACTGACTTCGATATCCCAAAATTCCGCGCGTTGGTGCTTCAAAAACCAAACGTGTTTGTCCATTTTTCTGCTTCATTTCAGTCATTATCCCCTGTCTTTTTCCTATTTTCTCAATCACTGATCCTGATAATGCTTCGGGAACATCCGCAGTAACTTCTTCGAATGGTTCAAGTTTTTTTCCATCTTCTTCTTTAATAATAACTTGCGGTTGAGAAACCTGAATTTCAAAACCCTCTCTTCTCATATTTTCAAGCAACACGGCAATATGTAATTCCCCGCGTCCATAAACCTTATATGAATCAGAAGAAAAATCAATCCGCAAGCCCACATTAACTTCCAATTCCTTTTCCAACCTTTCGCGAATTTGTTTATTAGTAACAAATTTCCCTTCCCGTCCGGCAAACGGCGAATCATTGACCATAAAATTCAAAGAAATTGTCGGCTCATCAACTTTGATCGCCGGAAGCGGTTGCTGGTCTTCGTTTTCACAAATTGTCTCTCCGATAAAAATATCCGGAAGTCCCGCCACCATCACAATATCACCGGCAATCGCCTCGGAAACATCCTCTTTTACCAATCCTTTGAAAGTTTGAATCTTGATAATTTTCCCTTTACGAACCTCTCCATTCGGTTTTTTGATTATTACATCTCCGCTTTTCACTTTTCCTTCATATACCCTTCCAATTGCCAAGCGCCCAAGAAAATTGTCATATCCTAAAGAAAAAGGTTGCATTCGAAATGGCACGGTTGTATCAGATTTTGCAGGCGCCACTTCTTTCAAGATTGTATCCAAAAGCGGCATCAAATCCTTTGAATCATCATCTAAATTCATTTTGGCAATTCCTTCTCTCCCAATCGCATATACAGTTGTAAATTCCAATTGTTCATCACTGGCGCCCAAATCTAAAAACAATTCAAAAACTTGCTCCTTGGCAATTTCCGGCTGAGCAGCTGGCTTGTCTATTTTATTAAGCACTACAATAGGCTTAAGTCCTAGTTCTAAAGATTTCTTAAGTACAAAACGCGTTTGCGGCATCGGTCCTTCCTGCGCGTCTACTACCAAAATTACACTATCAATCGAACGTAAAACACGTTCCACTTCACTTCCAAAATCAGCATGTCCCGGCGTGTCCACAATATTGATTTTTGTGTCCTTATAAAAAATGGATGTATTTTTTGAATAAATCGTAATCCCTCTTTCTTTCTCCAAGGCATTGCTATCCATCGAAATCCCTTCGTCACTCACCATTCCGGTTTGACGCAAAATCGCATCGGTAATGGTGGTTTTTCCATGATCCACATGAGCAATAATTGCAATATTTCTAATTTCCATAATTTTTAAATAAATAATAGGATTTACACGTTTTAATAAAAAGCATTAAATCTTTCAAAAAAATATTTTTTCAAAAAACCGAACGAATATTTTTCAAGCGCGTAATTTCTAAATAAGATAAATACGAATAAAAAACTGCCCGATAAAAAGCAGAATAATCATAACTTGATAATCATATAACTAAAAAAGTAATTTGTCAAACAAAAATCCTGACTTTTGATCAGGATTTTTGTATATGAAGTGATTTTAACTATACTATTTCTTTTTTGCTATTGTCTTTTTTTTAGGCTTTTTCTCTATTTTTTCCTCAATTTTCTTTTCCGCTTTTTTTTCTATATTTCTCATCTTATCCGCTATTCTTTCTCTTCCTCGTTTTGATTCTCCCGCAACTTTTCCTCCCGCCTTTATAATAGCCGTCTTTGCCGAATCAGAAGTTAAAATTTCACCATCTACTAAAATTTTCTTGGTAATTTCTCCATTTCCCAAAATTTTTACTCCATTTTTTATTTCACTCTCACGAAAAACTTTTTTCGCCACCAAAGTTTTTAAATTTACAGTTTCCCCATCGACAAATTTGTTTTCCAAAACATCCAATCCCAATACCAATTTTTTCGAAACAATCGATTTAAAACCGCGCACTTTTTTTAAACGATCAACCAAAGAAGATCTTCCTCCTTCAAACAAAGGATCGACATTACCTCCTGATCGCGCCTTCTGCCCCTTATTTCCTTTTCCGGAATAAGTTCCTCTTTTACCTCCGCGTCCAATACGCTTTCTGCTTTTCTTTGCTTTAACTTTTAATTCGTGTATTTGCATAACTTTGAATTTTACAAAATCCTACTACTTGATAAAAAATTATTTTTCCGCAGACATTTTCCTTAATGGTGTTATTTTCAACTGTTTCAAAGCTGCTACTGTTGCTCGCGCTACATTCAACTTATTTGAAGTTCCGAGAGACTTTGAAACGACATCATGCACACCTGCCAAATCCATAACCGCCCGCACCGCTCCTCCGGCAACAATACCACGCCCTTTGGTCGCCGGTTTTATTAAAACTTTTGCGCTTCCCAATTTACAAGAAACATCATGCGGCAAAGTTCCTTTTACAATATTAACAGTAATAAGTTTTTTCTTAGCATCATTAAGCGCTTTACCAATTGCGTCAGAAACATCGGCACCCTTGGCAACACCAACACCAACTCGTCCTTTTCGGTCTCCGATAACTAATGTGGCTCGGAATCGAAAACGGCGCCCACCTTTAACCACACGAGTAACTCTAGCTAAATCCAATAGTTTCTGATCAAATTCGGGCTTTTCCTTTCGTTTTCTGCCAAATTTATTCCCCTTTTTTTCCTTATTTTTATCCATAAATTATAAAAATTGTAAAATTCGTAATTAGTATATTAACACTTAATTAGTAATTCATAAAGAATTTTAAAACTTTAATCCTCCCTCGCGGGCACCTTCAGCCACAGCCTTAATCTTTCCATGATATTTATATCCATTTCTATCAAAAACCGCTTTGGAAACATTCAATTTCAAGCATTTCTCTGCTATCAACTTTCCAACCTCTTTAGCTCTTTCGATATTATTCCTTTTAGCTTTCCCCACTGCCTCTTTCCATTGAGCAGACGCTATCGTTTTTCCATTTTGATCGTCAATAGCCTGAACATAAACTCCTCGCAAACTTCTAAAAACAGAAAGACGCGGACTCTTAGCAGTCCCGGATATTTTAGCGCGAACCTTTTTTCTCCTTTGATATCTTAATATGCTTTTTTTATTCATAATTGTAATTATATGATAGTGATACTAAACTAAACGGCTTAATCAGATGATGCTTTCTTCCCTTCTTTTCGTCTGACAATTTCTCCAACATATTTAAAACCTTTTCCTTTATACGGCTCTACCGGCTTGAGCGCGCGAATATTAGTTGCAAATTGTCCAACTTTCTGCTTATCAATCCCGCAAATAATCATAACATTTTTCTCAATTGAAGCGCTAATCCCCTCCGGAATTTCAACTTCTACCGGATGAGAGAATCCCAAGGCCAATTTTATTTTTTTCCCAGCAACTTCCATACGATATCCCACCCCATTAAGCTCCAATTTTTTTTCAAATCCTTCGGAAACTCCTTTAATCATGCTCGCTATAATCCTACTGGTTGTTCCCCATAAAGAAGATCCTAATTTTGATTTGGCCTTTCTCTCAACCTTGACCAAATTATCCTCAACTTTAACAGAAACTTCCGGACGAAAAACAAACTCCAAATTTCCTTTGGCTCCTTTTACTGAAACAGTATTGGATTCAACTTTAACCTCGACTCCAGAAACTATTTCAATCGGTTTTTTTCCTATTCTGCTCATAAATTTAGATACATCTTATATTAGGCTTATTCGTCTGATATATTACCAAACTTCACAAATTAATTCTCCTCCCAGTCCATCTTTTCGCGCTTTTTCTCCTGAAACAACACCCTTTGACGTTGAAATTATTGAAACTCCCATACCATTTTTCACTCTGCGAATTTCTCCTTTTTTCACATAAATTCTCTGTCCTTCCTTACTTATTCTTTGAATTCCACTAATAACGGGAACTTTCAGATTGGTATCCTTATCAAAATCATATTTCAGAGATATTTCCATAAAATCAAATTTTTTATCTGTTTTCATAAGTTCAACCGCACTGACAAAACCTTCTTCCTTTAAAATTTTCGCAACCGCAAACTTTACCTTTGAAGAAGGCACTCTAACAACGCTTCGACCTGCCGTTTGGGCGTTTCTGATTCTTGTTAACATGTCACTGATTGGATCTAACATAAGTTTGTTCTAATTTGTTCTAATTTGTTCTATACGTTCTAATCGTTTATAACGGCTTTAACGTTTTAAACATTTTAACATTTTATTACCAACTGCTCTTTTTTATTCCTGGAATTTCTCCTTTACTTGCCAATTCCCGAAAACAAATTCGGCAAATATCAAATTTTCTCAAATATCCATTTTTTCTTCCACATTTCCAACAACGTCTCACTTCTCGAGTGGAAAATTTAGGTGTCTTTTTTGCTCTTGCTTGGGTTGATTTTTTTGCCATTTTTTTAGCTTAAACTTCCTTAATTATTTGAAAAAAATTATATTATTTATAAAATGGAAACTTCAATAATTGAAACAGTCTCTCTCCTTCTTTCTTGTTTTTCGCGGTTGTCTGAATATTCATCTGAAGTCCAAACAGATTCTTGGTTTTTTCAGCGGAAATTTCAGGAAAAACGAGATGCTCCTTGATTCCAACGCTAAAATTTCCATACTCGTCAACTCCGCTTATTTTTATTCCCTGAAAATCTCTCGTTCTTGGAAAAGCAACATTAATCAATCGATCGAGAAAACTCCACATCTTCTCACCACGCAAAGTAACTTTTACTCCAATCTCCATTCCCTTTCTCGTTTTAAATCCAGCAATTGAATTCTTGGCGCGAGTTTTCACTGGTTTTTGCCCCGTAATAGCCTCCAAAGCGACAAGTAATTCTTCAATTTTATCATTCTCTTTATTTATCTTTCCGATTCCAACATTAACAACAACTTTCTGAATTATTGGGACAGCCATAACATTCGAATATCCAAATTCTTTTTTCATTTCAGAAACTATTTCTTTATATTTAGTTTTAAGCGGTGTTATTTTCATTGAATTTCTTCTTTACATTTCTTACATATTCTAAACTTTTTTTCATCTACGATTTTATATCCGACTCTGGTTGATTTTTCACATTTAGGACAAACCAGCATCGCATTGGAAATAGAAATGGAAACAGGAATTTCAACTCGCGTTCCTTTTTCTCCTTCTTTTCTCGCTCGAGAATGCTTTTTAATAATGTTTATGCCTTCAACAACAATTCTTTCCCGAATCGGAATTGAACGCAAAACAACTCCGTTCTTTCCTTTGTCTTTTCCGGAAATTATTTGAACTTTATCTCCCTTTTTTATCTTCATATAATTACTCTAATCGTTATATATTTCTATAATACTTCAACTGCCAATGACGCTATCTTACTAAATCCCTTCTCCTTTACTTCTCTGGCAATAGGACCAAATACACGCGTTCCTTTCGGCTCTATCCCTTCCACAATCACAGCCGCATTTTCATCAAATCTAATATGTGATCCGTCTTTTCTTCGCAATGATTGCTTTTGTCTCACAATAAGAGCTTTTACCTTATCACCTTTTTTAACCGATCCTCTCGGCTCGGATGATTTTACAGATGCCACTATAACATCTCCAACATAGGCATACCTTCGACGGCTTCCTCCTAAAACTTTAAAACATTCAATCACTTTCGCGCCTGAATTATCCGCAACTCTTAATTTTGTCTCTGCTTGTATCATAAATATTAGCTTACAATTTACAAATCACTATTTGACTACTGTGAACTTTTTTCCTCCGCTTACCGGCCGACACGCAATGAAATCAATTTTATCACCGACTTTTTTCACATTATTTTCATCGTGAACTTTATATTTTTTCGTAGACAGATATTTTTTCAAATATTTTTTATGCGTTTTAAGGGTATTAACCATCACTACTACGGTTTTATCCATTTTATCACTCATAACAACCCCGCTAATCTTTTTCTTTGATGCGTCCTTAATGCTGCTGCTTTGTTTTTCGGTAATTTTTGTCATATTATTTATTCACACAAAAATATTATTTTACTTCCTTATTTTTTAAAACCGTCATTATTCTAGCAATATTACGCTTGCAATCACGATATTTTCTATGAGTCTTGGCTTGTTTGGATTGAATATCAAAACGTAATTTCAGCGATTCACTCCTTTTTTCTGCGAGCATCTTTCCAAGCTCAATAAAATTTTTTTCTTTAATTTCCTTAATATTCATAAAATTAGTCTTTTTCTACGAATTTAGTTTTTATTCCCAGTTTATATGCCGCCAATTGCATCGCTTTTTTTGCTACACTTCTATCAACACCATCCATCTCAAACATAACTCTTCCCGCTCTTACCTTGGAAACAAAATGATCCACACTTCCCTTTCCTTTTCCCATAGGAGTTTCATCTCCTTTTTTTGTCATCGGTTTGCTTGGAAAAATTCTTATCCAAATCTTTCCACCTCTTTGCACATAGCGAGTCATCGCACGTCTGGCTGATTCAATTTGGCGCGCAGAAATAAGACCACTACTCAAAGCTTTCAAAGCAAATTTTCCATAACTAACACTACCTCCACGAGTGGAAACTCCTCTGATAGCTCCTCCGCGGTGTATTTTTCGGTGTTTAACTTTTCTCGGCATCATTAACATCTCTTTTGGTTTACTAATTACCAATCAGGTACGAATATACCAATTGCCAATCAGATATTATTAGTAATTAGTATATTCGTAAATAAATTAGTAATTTGTAAAATTTATTCAAATATTTCCCCTTTATAAATCCAAACCTTCACTCCGATAGCTCCATAGGTGGTCATAGCAGTCGCTCTGGAAAAATCAATGTCGGCGCGAAGAGTGTGTAACGGGATAGTACCCTTAGAAAGCCACTCGCGTCTGGACATTTCTGCTCCTCCCAATCTTCCGGATACCTCAATTTTCACTCCCTTTATCTTATTATTCTTTCTCACCTGATCCAACGTAGATTTCAAAACTCTTCGAAACGGCATTCTTTTCTCTAATTGCTCCGCAACTTGTTGCGCCACCAACTGGGCATTTTCTTCAAACTGACGAATTTCCCTTACCTCAACTTTCAATTCAATCTTCTTGCCTGCAAAAAACTTTTGTTTAATCAAACGATTAATATCTTCGATTCCGGTTCCTCCACGTCCAATTAACATTCCAGGTCGAGACGTAAGAATGATAACCTTAATCATTCCCGAATTTCTTTCAATATTAACATCAGCAATCGCTGCTGCTTTCCATTGTTTCATTATTGCTTGGCGAATTTGCACATCTTCTTTCAAATTCTTGGCAAAATTTCTTCCGCCAAACCATTTAGACCTCCACGAAGTGGTAATTCCCAGTCTTATTCCTATTGGATTAACCTTTTTTCCCATATCCTTATTATTTCGTTCTTCGCTTAATTATATATTTACTACTATGTTTCTTGCTTCTTCTAGTCTTTTTTCCCAATGCTGGTTTTCCCCAAGGAGTTTTAGGATACTTCAATCCGATTCCTTGACGACCTTCTCCTCCTCCGTGTGGATGATCAACCGGATTCATTGCGCTTCCTCGAACTACCGGACGTCTTCCCAACCAACGACTCTTTCCTGCTTTTCCAATTCGAATCGCATTGTGCTCAAAATTACTAACCTTTCCTATTGTTGCATAACATTGACAGTTAATCAACCTTATTTCTCCGGATGACAATTTTATCTGTGCCATCTTATTGTCAACACCCATCAATGTCGCTTCCGATCCAGCACTTCTAACCATTTGCCCTCCCTTTCCTTGAACAATCTCAATATTGGAAATAACAGTTCCTGGTAAAATATTTTTCAATTTCAATCTATTTCCCTCTTTTAATGGAGCTTTTTCATCTGTAATTATTTCTTGCCCTTTCTTCATATTTTCAGTAGCAATAACATACCGCTTCTCTCCATCCTTATAATAAACCAAAGCTATCAAAGCGCTCCTATTTGGATCTTTTTCAATTGCTTCAATTTTTCCGGAAATACCAAGTTTATTCTGTTTAAAATCAATAACTCGATATTTTTGCTTATGTCCGCCACCCATATGACGCACAGAAATTTTTCCATGAGATCTTCCTGATTTTTTGCTTTTTTTCGCAAGCAAAGATTTCTCTGGTTTTTTATCAGTAAGATTGTCGGGTTTCACAATCGACATATTTCTTCGCCCGGCAGTATTTCTTTTGTAAACTTTAATCGCCATGCTATTTCTTTACTAAATTATCAACTTAATTGATTTACGCTTAATTCCTAGCTTGATTTTCTTCTAAAAATTTTATTTGTCCATCCGGATTGCCTGCTTTCTTTTCTTTTCGCTTCAACTTCATGATGTTCTTTTTTTACATCCGTCAAAATAGATTCCTTTTTCTCTTCAACTCTTTCGCTTAATTCTTTTTTGCCTTCAGTAATTTCCTTTTCAGCAATCTTTACAGACTTTTCTCTCGCTTTTTTCTCTTTATCAATTTGCTGTTTTGATTTTCTGTTTTTCCCCTCAACTATTTCATTTAACGTAAGCTTAACACAAGAACTTCTTTTCAAAATTTGTGTAGCTCGTCCATATGCCCGAGGCATCCATCTCTTTAACGTAATCCCGGCATCGACACGAATATCAGAAATATACAAATTGCTCGCATCCAAACCAAAATCATTCTCCGCACTGGCAACAGCGCTCTTGATTAGCTTAATAATAGGCTCGTTGGCACGCTTTATATTAGCGCTTATTTGATCTATCGCATCACCAACCTCCATACCTTTTATTAACTCAGTAGTCAGTCTAACTTTGCGAGGAGAAACTCTTAAATTTTTTAATTTTGCATTAACCTTCATTGGATTTATATAATTCCTAATTATTCTTAATTTCTAATTTCTTATTTCTTTTTTACGCTATCCGCCTTAATTGCCTTCGCGGTATCAATTTCTTTCTGTTTAGCTGCTAATTCTTGTTCCTTTTGCATCTTCCCTCCATGACGGAAGAAAGTTCTAGTTGGAGCAAATTCTCCGAATTTGTGACCTACCATATCCTCAGTAATAAACACAGGAACAAAAATTTTTCCATTATGAATTTCGAATGTAATTCCAACCATTTCCGGCGTAACTGTACAAGAACGTGACCATGTCTTTATTCTTGAATTATCTCCGGCGGCTCTATTAGAAATTTTTTTCAAAATCCTTTCATCCACATAAGGACCTTTTTTTAAACTTCGTGACATATTTTAACTCTTAGTTGATAAAAAATTATTATGCTCCTTCAAAAATATCAATCTTATCTCCTTCTTTCAATGATACCATTGCTTTTTTGATTGCAGATTTCTTGCCAATCGTTTTTCCATATCTTCTTTTTTTAGAAGATATACTAACCGTATTAACTCCAATAACATCAACTCCATATAATGATTCCACTGCTGCTGCAATATTTTTCTTATTAGAATTTTTGAAAACCTTGAAAATATATTTATTCGAAGCCATTTGTGAGTGAGATTTCTCGGTAATCCATGGCGCAATCAAATAACGATACGCCAAACTATTTTTAACTTCTTTTGTTTCCATTTTCAAATCAGCTTTATTCTTAAACTCAGCTTTATTCTCATTTTCATTTTTTACATCATTACTTGGAGACATATTTTTTCTTAGTTATTTTCTTCTTTAGAATATTTCTTTTCCAGATATTTTACAGCGTCCTTACTTAAAACCAAATTCTTACGCATAAGCATGTCATATACATTCAAACCTTCAACAGGGATATTTGATACGCCTTCAATATTTTGAAAAAATAATTGAAAATCCTTTTCTTTTTCTGAAAATCCAATTAAAATACTTCCACTAAGTCCAAGTTTTTTCAATCCACTAGCAGCCTGTTTCGTTTTCTTTTTAGCAAGTGCCAATTCATCTAAAACTATCAAAGAATTATCCGCAACTTTCCCACTTAAAACAATTTTCAAAGCCTTTTGACTCATCTTCTTGTTGATTTTTGACTTAAAATTTCTATCCTTTGTAGGACCAAAGGTAACACCTCCGCCTTTCCAAAGAGGACTACGCACGCTTCCGGATCGGGCACGTCCTGTGCCTTTTTGTTTCCATGGTTTTTTTCCCGAACCAGCTCTTTCTCCTCTGTCTTTTGCATGCGCGATTACTTGCCTTCGATTTCCCGACATTGAAACAAAAACCTGATGCACCAAACTATCATTAGCCGGCAATCCAAATACAGCATCCAGAAGTTTAAGCTCTCCGACTTTCTCACCCTTTAAATTTTGAATAGTTATTTTTGCCATAAAATTCTTTTAATTTCGTTGCATCTTATTTTCCCAAAACTTCAACAAATCTTCCTGAAACTCCCGGAATCGCTCCCTTAACTGCGAGCAAATTATTTTCCTTATCAATAAATACAACTTCCAAATTTTTCACTGTTAATTTATTTGTCCCCATTCTTCCTGCCATCTTTTTTCCCTTAATAACGTGTTCCGGAAAAGCACTTCCGATCGAACCAGGGGCGCGATGATCGTGCCTATGTCCATGGGAAGCAGGGGAACCATGAAATCCATGACGTTTCATTACTCCCTGAAATCCTTTTCCTTTTGTAATTCCACGAATATTCACAATATCTCCAATTTCAAAAACATCCAAAGAAATTTTATCATCTTTTTTAATCTGAACATCGGACACTCGCATTTCACGACAAAGCGATTTATTGCAAGTTTTTTTCGTTTTAATTTGAACAGCTGTATATCCGTCTTTTTCCATATTTCGAACGCAATTCACAATATTCGGTTCACATTCAATCAAGGTCACATTTAAAGCGCCTTTCTGTTCATCATATATAGTTGTCATCCCGATCTTTTTTCCTAAAATAAATTTCATATCTTTTTCAATAAAAAAACTGCTTTTTCACCCAAAGCCAGTTTTATTCTTTCGAATCTATTGGCCAGTTGAGTATCCCGCGACCGGGACTTTAACCAGACTATCTCTTGTTACATTTTAATTTCAATATCCACTCCCGCCGGCAAATCAAGATTAGTCAAATCATCAATCGTTTTCGGTTTCGGGTTAATAATGTCAATCAATCTCTTGTGAACTCGCATTTCATATTGATCACGTGCGTCTTTGTGCACAAAAGTGGACTTATTCACAGTAACCTTGTGAATCTCGGTCGGAAGCGGAATCGGTCCAGAAATTTCACTACCGCTACGCAAAGCCGTTTCAACAATCTGCTTGGCAGATTGATCAATGACTTTGTTATCATAGGCCTTGATCTTAATCCTTACTCTTGATTGTTCTTCTGATTTATTCGTCATTTCAAATTTTATAATTATACTTTCGGGAGCAGTTGCTCCGCTCCCGAAAAACATCAACAAATTTATTTAATAATCTTGGTAGCAATACCAGCACCGACTGTTCTTCCTCCTTCACGAATCGCAAATCTCATTCCCTCTTCCATCGCTACCGGTGATCCCAATTTAATAATCAAGCTCACGGTATCTCCAGGCATAACCATCTCAGTTCCTTCTGGAAGAATAACTTCTCCAGTAACATCAGTTGTTCGAATATAGAATTGAGGTTTATATCCCTTAAAGAAAGGGGTATGTCGTCCGCCTTCTTCTTTTGTTAAAACATAAATTTCTCCTTCAAATTCAGTATGCGGGGTAATCGAACCCGGTTTGGCAATAACCTGCCCGCGCTCAATATCTTCTTTTTTAATTCCTCGCAAGAGAACTCCGGCATTATCCCCAGCCATTCCTTTATCCAATTGTTTATTGAACATTTCAATTCCGGTTACAACAGTCTTTTGAGTATCTTTGATTCCGATAATTTCAACTTCGTCATTCAAATTCAAAACACCTCTTTCAATTCTTCCGGTAGCTACTGTTCCGCGCCCTTCAATTGAAAAAATATCTTCAATAGGCATAAGTAAAGGCTTTTCTGTATCTCGAATAGGATCAGGAATTTTTTCATCCAATGCAGCAATCAAATCAATTACCGGTTTTGCAGATTCATCTTCAACGGAAGCAGATTCTAAAGCTTTAATAGCACTTCCACGGACAACGGTTGCATTGTCTCCGTCAAATTCATATTTAGACAAAAGTTCACGAACTTCAGCTTCAACCAAATCAATCAATTCTGGATCATCAACCATATCAACTTTATTAATGAAAACAACAATAGCAGGCACTCCTACTTGGCGAGCCAAGAGAATGTGCTCGCGAGTCTGAGGCATAGGTCCGTCAGTCGCGCTCACAACCAAAACTGCTCCGTCCATCTGAGCTGCCCCGGTGATCATATTTTTGATATAATCGGCATGTCCCGGACAGTCAACATGAGCATAGTGTCTTTTGTCGGATTCATATTCACAGTGAGCGGTAGCAATAGTGATTCCGCGTTCTCTTTCTTCCGGCGCATTATCAATTTCATCTACTTTTCTTGCCTTTGCCATTCCTTTTAGAGAAAGCACATGAAGAATAGCGGCGGTCAAAGTTGTTTTTCCATGATCAACGTGTCCGATTGTTCCAACGTTAACATGGGTCTTGTCTCTCTTAAATTGCTCTGCCATAGTTTTATTTTTTGCAAATGTTGCGGAAGTTTCAGCCAAAGCGCTAAAACAATTCTCGCATTCTTGCGAACTTGTTAATTACTTAAATAAATAATATTTTATTTCGTTTTTTAACGTATTTCTATACTAACAGAATCCAATCATCTGTCAACCCCTTCCGTATGTACACAAATAAAAAATTCAACCTATTAATAATATCAACCAAAATAAATCCTGTCAAGAGTTCGCGCAATCAATTCCAACTATACATCCTATATTCCACAACATATCTGCAAATTATATTTATTTTTCGATTGAATTTTTTTCATATCTAAATTGTTCTATGAAAATAATCAATTTATATTTTTTACTGCTAAAAATTATTACTTACAATAATTACAATTTCAATAAAAAATAATCTTGTAGAAATGCAAGATTATTTTTTATTGAAAATATTCCCAGGTCGTTCATTTCCCTTTTCCAATTACTTCTTCGGCGACGTTTTTTGGAACTTCAGCATAGTGTCCAAATTCCATTGCATAGCTAGCTCTACCCTGTGTCATTGAACGAAGTTGAGTTGCATAACCGAACATATTCGCAAGCGGAACCTCCGCTTCAATTTCTTTTATCACCGCATTTCCTTCTCCACGGTCATTGATTTCCTTAATAATTCCTCGACGGGAATTGATATCACCCACAACATCTCCCATAAAATTCTCCGGGGTAATTGCTACAACTTTCATAATCGGCTCCAATAAAATAGGATTGGCTCTTTTTGCCGCTGCCTGAAACGCCATCGATCCGGCAATTTTGAAAGCTGCTTCTGACGAATCCACTTCGTGATATGATCCATCATACAAAGTGGCTTTAATGTCTACCATCGGATATCCAGCAAGAACTCCGTTTTGCATCGCTTCTTTGATTCCTTTTCCGATTGGAGTTATATATTCCTGAGGAATAACTCCTCCTTTGATTTCATCAATAAATTCAAAATCTTTACCCGGATCTTGTGGTTCCAAACGAACCCAACAATGTCCGTATTGTCCACGCCCTCCGGATTGTTTGATATATTTTCCTTCCGCTTCCGCCATTATCTTAATAGTTTCACGATACGCAACTTGCGGCTGTCCGATATTCGCTTCGACTTTAAATTCTCTTTTCATTCTGTCAACCAAAACATCCAAATGAAGTTCTCCCATTCCGGAAATAATCGTTTGTCCGGTTTCTTCGTCGCTACGCACACGAAAAGTTGGGTCTTCTTCTGATAATTTCTTAAGGGCCATTCCCATTTTTTCTTGGTCAGCTTTTGTTTTTGGTTCAACGGCAATATCAATAACCGGCTCGGGAAAAATAATTTTTTCAAGCACTACTGGATTTCCGATTTCCGTCAAAGTATCACCAGTGGTTGTATTTTTCATTCCTACTAATGCTCCAATTTCTCCAGTCCCCAATTCTTCCACTTCTTCACGATGATTAGAATGCATTCGCAAAATTCGTCCTATTCTTTCCTTTTCATCTTTGATGGAATTATATACATATGATCCGGCTTTCACGCTTCCCGAATAAATTCGGAAAAATGTAAGTTGCCCGACAAAAGGATCGGTGGCTACTTTAAATGCTAAAGCCACAAATTTTTCGTCTCTTGGGCTAATTGTAATATCTTCTTCGTTTTTAGTGTTAATTCCTCTAACCGGAGGCAAATCAATCGGAGATGGCAAATAGTTTACTACTGCGTCCAACACCAACTGCACGCCTTTATTTCGTAATGCGGTCCCTAAAAGCACTGGGATTAATTTCACATCAATAACGGCTTTGCGCAAAGACTTCATCAATTCTTCATTGGAAATTTCTTCTCCATTAAGAAATTTTTCCGTAAGCGCATCATCAGTTTCTGCAATTTTTTCCACCATATTATCACGTGCTTGCTTGGCTTTTTCAGTAAGTTCCGCTGGAATTTCATTTTCAATAACCTCTTCCCCCATTTGTCCGGCGAAAGTATAAGCTTTCATTTTTACCAAATCAACGATTCCGGAAAAACCACCTCGTTCTCCGATAGGCATTTGAATAGCAACAGCATTGGGAGTGAGCCTATTCCAAATAGATTTCATCGCTTGATCGAAATCCGCTCCTTCTTTGTCAATTTTGTTTATAAAACAAATTCTCGGAACGTTATATTTATCAGCTTGCCGCCAAACAGTCTCCGATTGCGGTTCCACTCCTTCTTTTCCATCAAAAACCACCACTGCTCCATCTAAAACGCGAAGTGATCGTTCTACTTCAACCGTAAAATCAACATGCCCCGGAGTATCGATAATATTAATCTGATGATCTTTCCAAAAACAAGTAGTCGCAGCACTAGTAATTGTAATCCCGCGCTCTCTTTCTTGCTCCATCCAATCCATTACCGCTTCTCCTTCGTGAACTTCTCCAATCTTATGAGTAATTCCCGTATAAAACAAAATACGCTCGGTAGTAGTTGTCTTTCCACCATCAATATGCGCAATAATTCCAATATTTCGAAGTTGCTCAATAGGCACGATTTTCTTTTCCATTTATTTTACAAAAAATTTATGTATTAGTTTCCAAAATGAGCAAAAGCTTTATTAGCCTCGGCCATTCGATGAGTATCTTCTCTTTTCTTCATCGCCGCTCCGGTTTTTTGCGAAGCCTCAATAAATTCATCGGCAAGTTTCTGAGCCATTCCTTTTCCTTTTCGATTTCGGCAAGCATCCTTAATCCAGCGCATCGCCAAAGTTTGACGGCGTTCACCGGAAACTTGAACAGGAACTTGATAATTTGCTCCTCCAATTCGACGCGATTTGATTGCTAAAAGAGGGGAAACATTCTTGATTGCTTGTTCAAAAACATTCAAACCGCCTTTTCCGGTTTTTTCATGAATTATCTCAAAGGAATCATAAACAACTTTTTCCGCCACGCTTCTTTTTCCCTGCTTCAAAATATTTCCAACGAAACGACCAACTAAAACGTTTCCGTATTTAGGATCCGGCTTCCAAGTTTCTGCATATTTTCTTTTTCGTCTTGCCATATTTACCTCAATTTCTAATTTCTAATTTCTAATTTCTAATTAAATCCCAATTTTATTAAACTTATAAATTGAAAATTTTTTGAAAATTGAAAATTGAAAATTGAAAATTCTTATAATATTTTAATTGATTATATAAAGATATTTTATAGTTTATTCCTTAGCCTTTGGTCTCTTGGCTCCGTATTTCGATCGCCCTTTTTTTCTTCCATCAACTCCGGCTGTATCCATAACTCCTCGTACAACATGATAACGAACACCCGGAAGATCTTTCACTCTTCCTCCGCGAATCACCACAATTGAATGCTCTTGGAGATTATGTCCCACTCCGGGAATATAAGCGGTAACTTCCGATCCGTTAGTAAGCCGCACTCTGGCAATTTTTCGCAAAGCCGAGTTTGGTTTTTTTGGAGTGGTTGTAGAAACCTTAAGACATACTCCGCGCTTAAAAGGAGACTGCGAATCCACCGGACGATTCTTAATAGTATTAAAAACAAAGGTCATCGCCGGAGACTTTGTTTTCTTCTTAATTGATTTTCTTGCTTTTCTTTTCAGTTGGTTGATTGTTGGCATAATTTGAGTAATAATCAAAAATTGTTTAAAAATTCAAAAACAAAAACCGCTAGAAACCTAGCAGGATTTATATTATAAAATATTTGCGAACTTGTCAAATGCCCATTGATAAATTCAAGTGAATTTTTTCATCTCCTTTGTCACATTTTTATAATCCGGAATTATCCGAGAAACTAGCTTCCAAAATTTCCCGGAATGGTTCATTTCTTTCAGATGACAAAGTTCATGCACCACAACATAATCAATATACCTCTCCGGCATCATTGCCAATTTGTAATGGAAATTCAAATTTCCTTTGCTTGAACAACTCCCCCAGCGAGTCTTTTGATTGCGAATAGAGATTTTTTTATATTTAAAATCATATTTATCGCAATAAAATTTCACCTTCTCCCGAATAATTTCTTCCGCCTCACTCTTCTTTTGCACATATTCTTCCCGACTGGAAACAAAATAAGAATCCTTCCTTCTTTTTTGAAAAAAATCGAGTTTGTCCAAAATCCAACCTCCTTTTTGCAAAATAAATTTTTCTATTTGAAGCAATGTGATTCCGCGAGGAATAGTAATCGAGAGCATTCCTTCATTGCAAATCGTCAATCGCAAACAGCGTGTCCGCGAACTCTTGCGGATAGTATAGTTGATTTTTTTGTCGTTGATTTTTATTTCCCTCCTTCTTTGCATATTATTTTTTCTTTTTATTTTTTTTGGATTTTTTATCTTTAATTTCCGGTTTCTGCGGTTCGCCGAAAACCAATTTCTTCGATAAGTCTTTTCTATCATAATCAGCAAATTTTTCCACAGAAAACTTATTTATGAATTTTACCATAAAATTGTGCCAAATTGGAGCCGCCACAAAAGTCCCCGCCGCTCCATATTTCATCGGACTGTTATCATTATTTCCCACCCAAACTCCCGCCGCCAAACCGGAAGTATATCCGATTGTCCAACCATCGCGATATTCTTGGTTGGTTCCAGTTTTGGCGGCAACCTGAGTTCCAGCAATATATAATGCGCTGCTGGGACCAAAAATTGGTGTGCGCGCCTGATTGTCAGAAAGAATTGAATTGATTTTTCTGGCAATTTGCGCATCAATCACCCTGGTCATATTCGGCTCAAATTCATATCCGACTATTCCTTTGGAGTCAGTTATTTTTCGAATTGAAACTGGTTTATTGCGCACCCCGTCATTGGCAAAAATAGAAAAAGCGGAAGTTCCTTCAAGAAGATTTATAGCTCCGCCACCCAAAGCCAATGAAAATCCATAATTTTTCGTATCTGTGAGCGTGGTAATTCCCATTCTTTTTGCTAATTCCAAAACATCATCGACTCCTGCAAAGCGCAAAGCTTTAACTGCTGGAATATTGAGTGACATTGCCAATGCCTGCCGAACGGAAACTGCTCCATGAAATTTGCCGTCATAATTCCGAGGGATATAGCTTCTACCTCCACCGTCCGGACCAAAATTTGTTTGCTCATCATAGAGCATTGTTTCCGGTTGATAGCCCTCTTCCAATGCCCGCGCATATACAATCGGTTTAAATGCGCTACCAGGCTGACGGAGTTGAAGCGCAACATTGACTTGTCCATCAATTTTATCGTCAAAATAATTCCGACTTCCGACCATCGCTAGAATCTCTCCGGTTTTTGGATTAATCGCCACCACCGAACCATTAGTCGCCCGATATTTTTTTTCATCAGCTTCTATGCCTTCGCGCACAATTTTTTCCGCCTCTTTTTGCATTTCCCAATCTAAACTGGTAAATATTTTCCATCCATTTTTTTCCAAATCGCTTCTCTTGTGATTTTTTTCCAACTTTTCTAAAACATAAAAAACAAAATGTGGCGCGACAATTTTTCTTTTCAGTAGAATTACTTTTGCAAGCGTATCCTGCGCCAGAGCTTCTTTTACATCTTCTCTTCCTGCCAAACCGAGCACTCCAATTCTTTTGATTATATTTCTCTGTCTACGCACAAGTTCTTTTTTATTTTTTCCATAAGGAGAATAGTGTGTTGTCGCTTTAGGAAGTGCCGCCAATAACGCCGCTTCATCTAATGTCAAATCTTTGGCACTCTTACCAAAAAAAGTTTGTGCCGCTTTTTCGATTCCGTACGCGTTGGATCCGTAAGGCACTTCATTCAAATACATATCTAAAATTTCGTCTTTGAAATATTTTCTTTCAATCTTGAGCGCCAAAATCATTTCTTTGATTTTTCTTTGCAAAGTTTTTTCATTATTCAAATATATGCTTCGCGCCAATTGCTGGGTGATAGTTGACGCACCTTGTTCGATTGAATCACTTTCGGCGTTGACTTTGGCAGCACGTAAAATTGATTTGAAGTCGATCCCAATGTGCGAATAAAACGCGTCATCTTCGGCGGCAATAGTCGCAATTCTTACGATATCGGGAATTTCATTATGTTTCAAAATCTGCCGATTTTCTTCTCCAAAAAGTTCATATAAAATATGCTCACCGGTTCGGTCATAAATCACTGATGTTTGCGCAATTTCCCGTTTTGATAAATCTCCGATTTTCGGCGTATCCAAATAGAAAAGCGCAGCCACAATGACAAATACCCCTGCTAAAATCATTCCAGCATCAAAAATACCCAAAACTGTTTGTTTGAAGTAATAAAAAATATTTCTCCTATTCTTCTTTTTTCTTTTCTTGTCCCCCATATTATTTTATTCCATATTATAAATTTGCATTTTTTCAAGAAAAAACGCATCCCAATCAAAGATGCGCTCATATTTCAAGCCTGTCATCAAATTGTCGCTTTCGTGTTGACATATATTTTTTCATAAAATATCCGTTTGTAAATTCATCATACCACAAAAAATTTCGGATACAAAAAAAGACGTTGCTCAGATATGAATAATCCAAACAACGTCCGAATTAGCTTTCGCTAATTCACCCACAAAATCAACGGGCTACGGTAGCAACACTGCCGTATTTTTCCGCCCAGACGTTTGCCTGAGTGGAGCCCCATGCCGCCGACCCATTGGACGCAACGACATTGGCCGATACGCCGGACCAGGTCGAAATGCCGGCACCTCCATTATCGAAAAATCCGGCACCGCCCGATGTGGAAACATCGACGGAACCGCGATATCCGGCATTGGCGCCAATGGAATTCTGCACCGACATCCCAGCATAAACAGTCCCGGTCGGGGTGTACGCATAGATACTCCCACCATAGTAACTGTCAACCTGCAACGCGCCGCCACTTACGCCGCCGTAAAGGGAAGATGAAACGTCCCCTCCGACATACGAATACCCTCCACAGGCACTTGCGACAGAGGCGGAAAAGGCAAAAATGGCGACTACGGCAACTGTTGAAAGAAACTTTTTCATTTCGATCTCCTTACTGGGAGCATTTTGTGCTCCCTTTTTTATTGTCATTTAGCGCAGAGAACACCTCCGTGCCGTTTTCATTTTACTTCAGAAAAAAAGTATCAATCACCTCCTTTTATTGATTTATATTTTCACTTAATTAATAAATATAAAATGATTATTTTCCAGCCTCCCATTTCTGAGGGACAGGAACCACTGATGAAGATGTGGCGACCGGGGTTTCCGCTTTGGTTACCGAAGATTGATTAACATCTTCGTTGCGCCAAAAACGCACCTGCATAAACGGGAGACTCTTAATCTCCAAATCCGATTTTCCGTAGCCAGTTCCACCAGCTCCGGACAAGGCAGCTTTTTCGTCTCCGCCAACAACTCCGCCGGCACCACCGCCAAAACCGATATGCCAACCCGATGAGGTTGGCAACTGGTTAGAGGATGATGACAGTACTTCCACCAACGTTGCCCCAATGTGTAACGCTTCGGTTACTACAATAGCCTCAGCATCTGGCGTACCTTGATCAGAATTAAGGATAACCGCCATCTGACCAATAAGCTCGCCCTTGCCGGCACCAAATCCGACCATTGACACCGCCTCGCTCCGGGGATAAGTGGTATAAATCTTCTTGAAGATTTCCCGATACGGAGTATCGGTAACCTTCTCGCCTGATTTCACCCACTTCATCCCGATACTTGGCGGGAAGACATTCCATGCCGGAACATCTTTCCACGCCCCGAAATACTGCATAGCATCGGGACCACCAGGGACTCCGATCATTGGAATCTGTCTGTTAACGACTGTTGTTCTTGAATTATTGACACCATTGTCAATAATCTCAACCCCTGCCCCTGCTTGAACCGTTGGCGCAATCGTCGTGGTTGTAACGGGAGCGTTGGTGGCAGTTGCCTGCCCAACACCGGTCGCGGTTGCCGTCGTGGTCGGACCCCCATTCTGCTGTGCAAAAGAGGGTACTGAGAAAGACAGACCAACCATCAACAAAGATGTTACTAAAAGACTTTTCTTCATTTTACTACTCCTTTCTTTTTTTTCATTTTTCAACGCAGAGAATACCTCTACGCCTAAAGTTGTTAAACAACATTCATTTGATTTTCTTTTGTATCAGAAAACCAAAATATTGTCAAGTATTTCACAGGTGAGTTATGCACAGTTTAGAAAAAATGATGATTATAAAAAAAGCAAGGCTTTGTGCCTCGCTCTTTTTTTTAGTTTGTTATTCTTTTTTACCCTCATCCTTCTTTTCATCTGTCGGTTCGGTTTCTGCTTCCTTTGGAGCTTCGCCCTCTTTTGGAGCTTCACCTGTTGCTCCTTGCGCCGGCTGTTCAGGTTGAGTCGCTTTGTACAACTCTTCACCAATCTTTTGCGCTTCCTCCGAAAGTTCTTGAGTGGCTTTTTTGATGGCTTCGATGTCGTCGCTATCTTTGATCTTTTTCAAAGCTTCGATTTTTTCTTCAACCGGTTTTTTCTTGTCTGCGGAAATTTTTTCCCCGGCATCCCTCAGAGCTTTTTCCGTGGTGAAAACTAAAGTATCCGCCATATTTTTTGTTTCCACATTTTCTTTCTTTTTCTTATCTTCATCCGCATGCGCCTCAGCGTCCTTTTTCATTTTCTCAATCTCTTCCTTAGAAAGTCCGGTGGAGGCTTCAATACGAATAGATTGTTCCTTTCCAGTCGCTTTATCTTTGGCTTTCACCGACAAAACACCATTAGCATTAATATCAAAAGAAACTTCAATTTGCGGAATGCCCCTTGGGGACGGCGGAATTCCATCCAAAATAAATCTACCAAGTGTTTTATTATCAGATGCCATTTCGCGCTCACCTTGCAAAACATGAATTTCCACCGATGGTTGATTATCAGCAGCTGTGGAAAATATTTGTGATTTGGTCGCCGGAATAGTTGTATTTCTTTCAATTAGGGGGGTTCTAATTCCACCCATAGTTTCAATTCCCAAAGTCAAAGGAGTCACATCCAAAAGCAAAACATCTTTCACGTCGCCTTGTAAAACCCCACCTTGAATTGCCGCTCCCATCGCCACTACTTCATCAGGATTAACAGAAATATTTGGTTTCTTGCCGAAAAATTTTTCCACGGTTTGCAAAACCAAAGGCATTCTGGTCATTCCTCCGACCAACACAACCTCATTAATATCGGACACGGAAAGCTTAGCATCAGCCAAGGCTTTTTTGGTCGGTTCTAATGTTTTTTGCACTAAATCACCAACCAACTCTTCCAATTTCGCGCGAGTAATTTTCATTACCAAATGTTTTGGTCCGGACGCATCAGCAGTGATAAAAGGCTGATTAATTTCAGTTTCCATTGCAGTGGAAAGTTCGATTTTAGCTTTTTCCGCCGATTCCTTGATTCGTTGAAGCGCTAAAGGATCTTTACTCAAATCCACGCCTTCTTGTTTTTTGAATTCATCAATAATCCAATGAATCAAAACTTGATCAAAATCATCTCCTCCAAGATGAGTGTCGCCGTTGGTGGATTTTACTTCCACAGTATCCTCGGAAACTTCTAGGATTGAAATATCAAATGTTCCACCTCCGAGATCATAGACCGCAATTTTTTCATCTTTCTTTTTATTAAATCCATAGGCCAATGCTGCAGCGGTTGGCTCATTGATAATTCTCAAAACTTTTAAACCTGCGATTTCTCCTGCTTCAATAGTCGCTTTTCTCTGCGAGTCATCAAAATATGCCGGCACAGTGATTACCGCCTCAGTAATAGATTGTCCTAATTTCTCTTCCGCATCCGCTTTGAGTTTTCCCAGCACCATTGCAGAAATTTCTTGCGGGGTATATTCCTTACCTCCCATCAAAATCTTCACACCTTCTCCGGCTTTGACAATTTTGTATGGCATCGTTTTCATATCGCGCGCCACTTCCGGATCATCAAAATGTCGTCCAATCAAGCGTTTGATCGAAAACAAAGTATTCTCCGGATTGGTCACTGCCTGACGCTTGGCTAAAAGTCCCACCAATCTTTCATCAGTTTTTGAAAGAGCCACCATTGAAGGAGTAGTACGCACACCCTCTTTATTTTCAACAATAACCGGACTTCCTCCTTCTACAACTGACATCGCACTATTAGTTGTTCCCAAATCAATTCCTAATACTTTTCCCATAATATTTTTGCATCAAAGCATTGAAACAATATATTTAAAAAATTGTTTTAATACTTCAACGATTTAATGATTTAATAATTTTACAAATTGCCCTTGACAAATTATTTTATTTCCTGTTAAATTCTATCAACACCCTCTAACCTCCGAGACTTAATTCCTCCTTTATCTCGGAGCACCGGTCAATACAAATGATATTGTATTGACCGGATTTTTTTATTTAACCACTACTCTCACCGGACGAATCACTCTTTCTCCGATTTTATACCCTTTCAAAACAATCTCGCTGATTTTATTTTCGAATTTCTTCCCTTTTGCGCAAGCGGCGCATTCTTTTGTGTGTACCGCCTCATGAAATTTTGTATCAAAATTATCTCCAATCTTAACCTCGATTTCCTCCAACCCATTTTCTCGCAAAACATTTTCCAATTGTTTTTGAATATACATTATTCCAACTACCCAAGCACCTTCCTTTTGATCTTTGGGAATATGTGTCGTTGCTGACTGAAAATTATCCAGCACCGGAATTATTTGCAACACAATACTCTCCGTCGAATATCTCAATAAATCCTTGCGACTTTCTTCTTGGCGTTTTTTGTAATTTTCAAAATCCGCCAAACACCTTTTCCAGCCCTCCAAGCTATTTTTCATTTCCAAATATCTTTTCGCCGCAATTAATGTATCTCTTTTTTCTTTCTCAAAGCCGTTTTTGGTTTCGATTTTTTCAATCGCTTTATCAATATCCAACCACTCAAAACCACTATGCTCTTCCGAATTCAATTTCACATTTTCACCGCTCTTGCAATAAACAAGAAATCTCAAAGCTTTCAACTCGTCAAATTTTTCATGCCCCTCCGGATATTCACTTATTTTTATCACCGAACCTATTTCCACATCTTTTATTCCTGTTTCCTCTTCAATTTCTCTTTTCAGAGCCGCCAAAACACTCTCTCCTTTTTCCATTGTCCCTCCCGGCAAATCACAATATTCAGCGTGAGTTTTTTCATTTTTGGCACGTCGAAGCAGTAAAACTTTTTTATCTTCGTTTATAATAACCGCTTTAACCGTAAGTAGTATCGGCCATGGTTCAGGTTTTTTATTTTTTTTATTTTTCATATTATTCATTTTTCTATCAAATTATATTTATTATAATAATTATTACCATTGTCCCTCCAAGAATCTTTTTCATATACTCAATTAGTGATTTATTTTTAGCATATCTCATTCTTTTTGGACCAATTAACGCTAAAATTCCTCGCTCTCCGGTCTTAGATTTGTAAGGCGAAACGATCATTGAACAATTGGAAATTTCACTGATGGGATTTTCTTTTCCAATAAAAATCTTTGTTTTCCCATCTTTCATTTCTGCTGATAATTTATCAAAAAGTTCATCAATGTAATCCAAAGTTTCCGCTAAACGACAAATTTCATCCATTTTTCGAAACTCCGGCTGATCCAAAAGTTCGCTCATTCCAAAATCGGAAAATTCATTTTTATCCATAATTCCACTCACCGCCATATTACCTGATAGTACTGACAATAACTTGGCGGTTGTGCGCGAAAGACGATTATTTTTGGCTTGCATTTTAAGCATCTCAGTTTGCAATTTCTGCTGTTCCTTTTTGGAAAGTTCTTTATCGTCCATTATGCTTTCAACGAAATAACGATAACCTTTATCCGTTGGAATTCTTCCGGAGCTGATGTGCATCTGTTGCAAATATCCCTCCTTTTCCAAATGCGCCATATCATTACGAACAGTTGCTGTACTCACTTCGGAAAGATATTTTTCCACTAAAATTTTTGACCCGACCGGTATCGCCGTTTTTGTGTATTCTTCAATTACTGCCGCTAAAATCTTTTCCTGTCTCTTGTTCATATTCTTAAAATTTTCCACAATTTATTTTTTGTAATTTTATTATATACAGAAGATTAGCACTCGTCAAGTCCGAGTGCTAAATGAAAAAAATCATCAAAAAACCACCTGTTTTCAAGCGGTTTTTTGCTATAAACTAATTCGAAAGAAAATTACAAATTGTTGATATCGTAAACTACGTCGTCAATACTTTTCTTTTCTTCCTTTTTTCTGTCACCTGAATTCCTTTGAGCTCTTTCACTTCCTTCCGGCTCATTGATTTTCAAGTTTACACGAGCGTTATTTCTGGCTCCGATAACTCGAAGAAGAGTTCTCAGGGCTTTTGCTGTCGCTCCCTCTCGACCGATAACCATCCCCATATCCTTTGAATTAACATCCAAAGTAATAAGAACGCCCATCTCGTCGATTTTTCTTTCAACCTTCACATCCTCAGGATTATCCACGAGCATTTTCACAACCTGCTCAATAAAATCCTTGTCGGTTGTCTTTTGTTCCGTCATAGCGATTCTTCTTAAATTACTGATTAAAATGAAGGCACGCCTCCATATTTATATTATAATACTTTCTTTTTACTTGTCAATAATATGAAAATATGTCAGAATTTTCTTCCCAAATTATATAAAAGCAAAGCTTGAGTCGCCAGCATCTGAATCATTTCAATATTTTCCGGCAACTTTTCTCCTTTTCCGTCAAAAACCAAAAAGGCAGTAACATTCTGGATATTTTTTGCTGATCGTACAATCAAAAAACCTTCTTGCTTGGTAATACTTTTGGAATTATTCATTACAATGAACAAATTTTTCGTTCTCGCAGAAAAATCCTTATCTCCCCCTTCTATCTGACTAAAAAGCTGATTAGTTTCATGATCCTTAAACCGTATTACAAATTTATCCGTTTTAGCAAGAAGACGAATTGCGTCCACAATCATTTCTTCAATTTCATTTCTTTCCTTGCGATTTATTTTTGAAGTATCAATCAAGCGCAAGGATATATTTTCCAAAATTTCCAACTTCCTATTGATCTCACCGATATATGAATAAGACTCAGTTAAATCTTTAGAAATGGTATTATATTTTTCTTGAATGTCAATCCTTTTTTTAATGTTTTGACTTAATTGATTATCTCGCACAATAAATAAATAAAAAGCAACCATTCCAAGTAAAAAAATAGCTCCTTCTTCAGTTTTTTCTTCCGGCAAACCCCAAATACCTTCCGTAATAATATCCGGAATAAAAACGACCAAGGTAAAAATAATCAAATAAATCCAGTACATTATTTATTGTTATTCAAAGTACTTCAATCTAACACATCGATATAAATATTTCAAGTGCCTTTAATTCCCAAAAAAATTATTTTTAATTTTTAACATTGAGTATTTCCTGGCAATATTCAGATATTTCTTTTCCTATATCCTCCCTTTCAATAGCATACAAAAAAGTCGCTTTCAAATAATTAAGTGGGTCTCCTGTTGTTAGCCATTGACCGTCTTTTAGTTCCTTGGCCAAAAAAATTCCGCCATCTTGAATATACTTTTTTATAGCGTCAGTAATCCAAAGTTCTTTTCCTTTTCCAAGAGAAGTTTTTCGTAAAACGTCAATAAAATTTTGATCTAAAATCATTCTTCCGAAATCAGCCAAACGAGAAGGAGTTTCTTCAATAGAAGGTTTTTCAACAATATCTTCAATTTCATTAGTGTCCTTTTTCAGCTTCACAATTCCATAACGATTCACTACTTCCAAAGGAACTTCTTGAACGCCAATCATCAACTTTCCATTTTTTTCATAATCTTCGATCATCTGTTTAGTAAATGAAATATTAGACTTCACCAAATCATCACCCCATACAAACACAAACGGCTCATCATCAACCAAGCTTGCCGCTGATAAAACCGGGGTTCCGTTTCCATATGGACCCTTTTGCCTAACATAAATAAAATTTGCCATTTCCGCAAGATTTGCGATTTGTTCAGCCAATTCATTTTTGTTATTTTTTCTCAAATCATCTTCTAAAGCGACACTATGATCAAAATGGTCTTCCAGCGGCTTTTTATCCCAACGAGTGACAAAAATTATATCCTCGATTCCCGCCGCTACCAATTCCTCCACTACCAATTGAATAATCGGTTTATCCACAATCGGAAGCATTTCTTTCGGCATAGATTTTGTTGCTGGCAATAATCTTGTTCCAGATCCGGCAACCGCAATAATGGCTTTTTTTATTTTCTTTCTTGTCATATTTTTCAAAAATAATTTATAATCTCACTTTCTAATTATAGCTTTCCTAATATTTTTTACAACTGCTTGGCAAAAAAAATTGTAATTTTTCTCAAAATAACATTCCATCGAATCATAATAATGTTTTTTTTGCAATCGTTTATCGCTATAACTTTCCCCTCCACGATGAAAAACCTTAAACTGCGGGAAAAACAAAATTCTTTTTCCAATATTTCGCATTCTCTTGCACAAATCCATATCTTCAAAATACATAAAAAATCTCTCATCAAACCCGCCCAACTCATCAAACAAATCTTTTTTAATAAACATTGCCGTACCTGAAACCCAATCACATTGAGATTTTTCCTGGCTATTCCAAATAATTTTACTTCGACTAACACCCAAATTGTTTCTAATTAAATCATAAATTGACAATTCTTTTCCGGCGCTCCACGGCTGTCTCCTATTTTCTTCATCAACAACTCCACCGCCGATTATTCCCAAATTATTATCTTTTTCAAATTCATCCAAAACAGCCGCGACATTATCAGTCAATAATTCCGTATCCGGATTCAATATAAACAAAAATTCTCCGCTTGCCTCTTTAGCGCCCAAGTTTATCCCGCTCCCAAATCCAACATTTTTTTTGTGATCAACTATTTTTACTTTGGAAAAATCCAACAAAAAATCTGAAATAACTTGTTTTTCATCATTATTAACAATAATAATTTCCCAATCAAAAAAATTTGAAAATTTTTCATAAATCGAATCAATGCTTTTTTTCAGATGCTCTTGATTATTATATGAAGTGATAATAATTGATATTTTTTTAGAATTTTCCATCATTCTTTAATTTTGCTTTTTATATATTGATAATATTCATCATTTCGACTGTTTTTATTTGTATATTGCCTGATAATTTTTTCTCTGGCATTTTTTCCCATTTCTTTTCTTAATTTTTCGTCTTCGATCAATCTTTCAATTTTATTCATCCACTCTTCCGGATTATCCGCCAAAAATCCATCCACTCCGTCTGAAATTGCTTCGGAAAAAGTCCGATTGCGCACCGCTACCGACGGAACACCGACAATAGAAGATTCTGTAAATTTTATCGCAGACTTTGACTCACAAAAAGGATTTCCAATCTCCAAAGGAACCAAATTTATGTCAGCCCGATAAAGTTGCGCGTATAATTCGTTGCGTGAAACACGCGGAATAATTTTCACTTGTTCTTTTGGAAAAGAAATATCATCGGGAACGTCCAAAGGCCCCATAAGCAATAATTTTACATTCCTATGCTTTTTTAAAACATCAACTATCACATTTCTAATAGTAGCAAAGTCTTTGTTGTGCGAAAGCGTCCCACTGCTATAAATTATTTTCACAAATCCATCATTATTTTTTTTCTTTTTGAAAATTTTATTCGCCAAATTCAACTCATGCTCGGAAAATTTGTTTGGCACGATAATTACCCTTTTTCCTTTTTCTTTCAATTTATCTGCCAGATATGAAACAGTAGTCGTACAAACTTTCACATATGGATCATTGACAATCTCCGCCCCGATTCCATTTCTATACTCATCCTGTTCTATTTTGCTCATTTTTTTGAAATAATCCATATGCGTCAAATATTGCGGATCGTGTACCAAATCATCCGTATCAAAAATAATTTCCTTTTTTTGTTGTTTTGCTTTTTCGATTAATTTTTTTATGTTTTTATTATAAACAGTTCTATGAAGAATAAATATTTTGAATTTATTTGCTAATTTAGATAGATTTGGGTTATCAGAAACAGTCTTCGCAACTTTAAAACCATGAATTTCAAGCTCTTCCGCAATATTATGTGTCCGATAATAAGCACTATCTCCCACTCCAGTAGAAATAAAAAGAATGTCCCCGCTACCAACAAAAAATGCGGATAAAAAAGTGTGGGCGTATTCAAGCCCAATGCCTATTCCCCTAAAAAATCCGCTCTTCTTCCACATCCGCCAAGCTTTTTGAATTTTTACAATAAAAGATTTCATTTGTTTTTTTTATTTTGATAATATTTTTTTCTCGGATTTTCCAGCCAAAAATTTTTAAATTGATATTTCAACGCATCCAAAACATGGGCTCGCAGAACCCAGCTTCTGAAAAATTTCAAAAAACCCCCGTCACTCACTCTCCTCCCATCCGCATAAACTTTGACTTCCGGATAATAGACAACTCTGTATCCCATGTTCCAAGCATCAAAACACATTTGAGCATCTGTCATAAAAAGAAAATATTCTTCATTAAGACCGCCAACTTTTTCCCAAAAATCACGCCTAACAACAAAACAGGAAGATTGCAGCCAATCAACATCCTGTATCTTAGAATAATCCAAATGCCTCATTTCATCATAGGCGACCTTTTCTTTTAAAATTGGAAGATTGCGTAAAAACGTCCGCCTAGCTACTTGCAAATAAAATTTCGGAAAAGCCCTTACGCTCATTGTGATGCCTCCATCATCATTTATTTGCTGCGGACCAAGAATAGCAATATCCGGATTGGCATCCATATAATCAACAATTTTTTGTAATGAATCACTATCTTTAAAAATAATATCCGGATTGACCACGAAAACATAATCTCCTTCCTCGCGACCTTTGACAATGTTATTCCCTCGAGAATATCCGATGTTTGTTTTATTAATTATAATTTCCAAGTTTTCAAGACCAGATAACTCTTTTTTTAACAACTCTCCCTCATCTTTCTTGTGAGCAGTATTTTCAATAACAAAAACCTTGAAGTGAAAATTTATTTTCTGAGAAAAAATCGATTTTACATTCTTCACTGTTCGTCGAGCTTTCTGATAATTCAAAACTACAATTGTAATTTTTATTTTTTTATCTTCCATAATAAATATTTCCTATCTCAATCTTTTCTTGGCTATTTCTTTGATTTCATTATTGAATTCTTTAATAGCTTCATCGATAATATGATCGAAATTTTTATATATTTCTTTTTCTTTGACGATCCTTCCCGCTTCAAGAAGAGAATCGAAAGTGCCGGCATCCATCCATTCTCCGTCAAATACAGAAACAGATAATTCATCCTTATCAAGATAGTAATTATGAATTTCAGTAATTTCTATTTCTCCACGCTCGGAATGTTTGGCTTGTTTGGCGGCTTCAACACACCGTGAATCATAGACATAAATACCCGGAATGGCATAATCGCTAATCCAATTTTTTGGCTTTTCAACTATCTGGACAACTTTATTGTTTTCATCGAATTTAACCACACCATAACGTTCCGGATCAGGAACTTTTTTAGCGAAAATCATTCCTCCGGATTTGAAATTTTTTATTTCTGCGGAGAAATCTTTTTCAAAAATATTATCACCCAAGATCATCGCCACATTTCCTTCATCAATAAAATCCTCTCCTGTGATAAAAGCATCTGCTAATCCTTTTGGAATTTTTTGCACTTTAAATTCAATTCGAATACCATGCTTTTCAAAAATTGATCCGAGTAAATTTAAAAATTGGCCACTGTGTTCTGGTGCTACGATGATAAGAATATCCTTTATTCCCGCTTTAATCAAAACATTAAGCGGATAAAAAATCATCTGTCTGTCATATACAGGAAGCAGTTGCTTGGACGTTGTTGCTGTAAGCGGGAAAAGTCTGGTAGCCGTTCCGCCCGCCAAGATTATTCCTTTTATTTTCTTCTTTTTCATATATTAAATGCTAAATCCTTGTGTATTGGTATTTCCAAGACATAACGCACACTCAACTATTTCAAATTTTTATACAACGGAAATTTTTTGCAAAGAGCAATCACTTCTTTGTGAATTTCTTTTAATCTCTTTTCATCTTTGTGATTTTCGACTGCGTCATTGATCCATTTGGCGATTTTTTCAATTTCTTTTTCCTTCATCCCGCGGCTTGTTACGGCCGGAACACCGATTCTCACTCCGCTTGGATCCATCGGGCTTCTAGGATCATCAGGAATCATATTTTTATTGAGCGTGATTCCGATTTTGTCCAATGCTACTTCCGCTTCTTTTCCGCTCACACCCTTCGATCCAAAAACATCCACCAATACCATATGATTATCCGTTCCCCCAAACATCAATTTGAACCCATATTTTTTCAATTCTTTTTCTAAAACCTTGGCATTTTTAATTACTTGAGTGGCATATTTTTTGAAAGACGGCTTGAGCGCTTCGCCAAATGCCACCGCCTTGGCGGCAATATTATTCATATGTGGACCACCCTGAAATCCAGGAAAAGTTGCTTTATCAATTGCTTTGGCAAATTTTTCTTTACACATAATCATTCCTCCACGCGGACCGCGAAGCGTTTTGTGCGTCGTAGTTGTAACAATGTCAAAATATGGAACCGGATTGGGAATCGCTCCTCCGGCAATCAGTCCTGCAATATGAGCAACATCAATCATTGTAATCGCCCCGACTTTTTTGGCAATCTGTTGAAATTTTCGGTAATTAAGTTGTCGAGTATAAGCGGAAAATCCCGCCAAAATCATTTTTGGCTTTTCCGCCATCGCCATTTTTTCCAACGCGTCATAATCAATCTTTCCATCCGCTCCGGTTTTATATCCAACAAAATTATATACCTTCGCGGAAAGAGTAACAGGATGACCGTGCGTCAAATGTCCTCCGTGAGAAAGATCCATTCCCAAAATTTTGTCGCCCGGCTGAAGCACCGCACTGTAGGCAATCATATTAGCCGGCGCTCCTGAAAGCGGTTGGACATTGATATGCTCGGCACCGAAAAGTTTTTTCGCCCGGTCAATTGCCAATTGCTCGACAACATCAGTATATTCCTGTCCGCCGTAATATCGCTTTTTCGGATAGCCTTCACTATACTTGTTGGTAAAAACCGTTCCCAACGCTTCCAGCACCGCCTCAGAAACATAATTCTCACTGGCAATCAATTCCATTCCTTCCTGTTGCCGCTTGATTTCTCCTTGAATCGCTTTGTACACTTTCGGATCTTGTTTTTTGAGATTTTTCATAATTTCATTGTTAAATTGTTTTATTATTAACTATTCTAATAATACTATCAATGGCAAAAATCAGCAATTGTTGACTTTATTTAAATATTATATTATACTAAAAAGTCAAATAAACCGCAGTACTTTTTCAAAAAACAAAAATAGGGGTAAGCTTATGACAATTTCAGGACCGATCGTTTTATTGTTGATAATCACCGAAAATAGTTGCACTATTTTCGGGAACGGAGAGGATTTTTTACTCTGCGACTCGACTGGTCGCAGATTCGTAAGCAAAGACTGCGTGGACGAGATTCTCCAAATCTCTCCCGCAACTAAGGTATCCCACCCAACAGGAATACCCATTGGAATCCTCTGTGCTTTTTTCCCAGCAGAATCTATTCTGTCGATAATGGAAAAATGATATGCACAGTTGCAAACAGGCATCCCGCCACGACGGGAAGCCTGTTTTTTAATTTGCAAATTTTTTATAATCTTCTTTATTGTATATTAGAGTATTATTTACAATTTTTAAATTTACTCGCAATTATCATTACGAGAAATATAATATTTAATTTCTGCTATCGACATTCAACAAACGCAAAAATTCTGCCAGCTCTTTCCCGACAATTTCCCTTTTTTCGCCGGATCGCAAATTTCCCAAATATATGCTCATCACTCTTACTCTTTTTAAATCGAGTACTTCGTATCCCAAAGCGGCGCACATTCTTCTGATTTGATGGCGCTTTCCTTCGGAAAGAATAATATTAAAAGTATAATCATCAATTTTCCGAGCTTTGCACGGCTTGGTAATTTCTCCACCTTCCAAATCCATTCCCCCGCAAACAATACGGAAAAACCGATCTTTAAGCTTTTTGTCTACGCGTACACGATATTCTTTCTCGTGATCATATTTCGGATCAAGAAGTTTTCCTGTAATCCTTCCGTCATTAGTTGCGACAATAAGCCCGTGCGAATCCTTGTCGAGCCGCCCAACCGTGAAAACTCCCTCGGGAAAATCGGCAATATCCGCCACGCTTTTTTCTCCCTCAACTGGGCTCACTGTCACGATTCCTACTGGCTTATTAAAGGCAAAATATTGCAATTTCTTGAAATTTTTAACTTTCTTGCTCACATCCACTTGATCGCCCTCGGAAACTTTGTCGCCAACTTTGGCGTTTCTGCCGTTGATTTTGACCAACGAACGCGCCACCAAGACGTCTGCCTCCCGCCGGGAACAAATTCCTTTTTGCGCCAAATATTTGTTAATTCTCATCGGATACTCGTTTTTTTCTGCATTTTTAATTTCATTCATATAACAAATACTACACTAAACAGAGATTTATGCAAAGAAAAAATATCCAACGAAATAAATTGGTTTTTTATTTAATGTTGGGGATGAGGGATTCGAACCCCCGATGCAAGGACCAGAACCTTGTGCCTTACCGCTTGGCTAATCCCCAATATTGCAATTTCACACTTAATAAATACTATACCAAACTTTTTTAAAAATCAAGAAAAAAACAAATAAAAAATGCTACGGGATTTTCCAATAGCATTTGCTCGCTTGCGCGATAAGAAGACATCCATCGCCTTCTTTATAAAAAAGAACAAGGTTTTTTGTCTATTTTTTCAGGATTTGTTTTTCGAGAGAAAAACAGGAATGAAGTTCATTTGCTGAACCTATTTCTTTCCTTTTTCCTTTTTGAAAAAATAGACAGAGAAACAGAGTCCCTTGCTTTTCTAATCGATCAGCAAGGGACCCGCACCGACAACAAGAGGGGGCAGTTTTTCGGGAGCACCAATATCTAAGCCCAATATCGATATTGGTTTTTACCCATAAAACTTCTATCTATGGGGCTCCTAGCGTCCGACCTTAGTCATTTAACCTCCCCGCGGAAAATTTTCCGCTTTCTTCATCAGCAGACATTGTCAGCAGTTGTTGAACAGGCGGTGGTGTCTTGGAAGCGCTCAAGCATGGTCCCGATAGTAACCATTTTTTCGGGTCGTCCACGACAGGACGACCGGGGGGGAACGGGATGATGCATCATCATATCTTCTCCTTTGCCGGTAAAGGCGGTTGAGGGTCCAGCTCCGGGCATTCCACTTCCGGAGCGTAAACAAAAAGAAGAACTTCAACTTGCAACTTAATAATAATCACTTTAAAAAAATCTGTCAATATCAAGACAAGGTTATTGCGTTTTGTATTTTTTATCGCTTTTGTCCATTATAATGGCGTAATCCCGCTCTATTCTTTGGACGCGTTTTTCCAAAATTTCCAATCTTTGAACATCTGCTTTACTTTTCAATTCCTTGCGCAGAATTTCGATTTCTTTTTTTACATCCTTGATTTCATCTTCAATTCTTTCCGTATAATTAAAAACCATTCTGAACCCTTGATTCATTTCCTTTCTCAATTCTTCCGATTTATCATTTATTTCCCTTCTCAATCCTTCCGATTTATCATTCACTTCTTTTCTCAATCCTTTCAATTCGCTTTCAAAATTATCCATTCTTTTTTCCATGCCGCCCATTTTGCTTTCCATCCCATCCATTCTGTTTTCCATGCCGCCCATTTTGCTTTCCATCCCATCCATTCTGTTTTCCATGCCGCCCATTTTGTTTTCCATTCCATCCATTCTTTTTTCCATACCGCCCATTTTGTTTTCCATTCCATCCATTCTTTTTTCCATGCCGCCCATTTTATCCTTCAATTCATCCATTCCTCTTGCTAAAACAGAATGACCCTCAGCGACTATTTTTATCTCATCCCTCATCTCCTCCAAAACAAGCAAAAACTTGCCCTCGGTAGAAATATTTAAAGGTTTCGATTTTTTTGCAACTTTTTTTCGTGCTTTTTTACTTTCCGACATTTTTTTATATTTTCAAATACCTTCGAATTGCAATGAAACTACTAATCACTCCCAACAAAATTCCAAATGCCAAGACCGCTCCCGAAATCATCCAGAGATATTGAAAATAAAAAGCATGCAAACTCTCCTGGGAAATAATTCTTCCCGCCAAAGAAGAAACAAACTTTGTCGTGAGTGGCAAAAGCGCAAGCGCAATCAAAGAACCAAAAAATCCATACAAAATTCCTTCAAAAATCATCGGCATTTGAATATACATATTTGAAGCGCCAACCAAACGCATAATTTCAAATTCCTGCTTACGAGAATACATAGACAAGCGAATCGTGTTAAATGTAATAAGCACTGAAATTAAAATAAAAATTCCTCCTAAGATTATCCCTGCTTTTCCCGCATCCTCCACTGCCACATTAATTTTATCAATATCTTCTTTGTTTCTAGTGTAATTGACAGAATTTATTTTATCCGTAAAAGAAGATTTTTCAATAGAAGAAGCGATTCCGTCATACTTAGCGCTGTCTTTTGCTGTCACAACCAAAGAAGAAAAAAGCGGATTATCGCCAATTTCTTTGATCGCATCCAAAATAACCGGATCATCTCCCGTATTATTAATGAAATTGTCCAGAGCTTGATCATTTGAAACAAAATCCACTGAAGCAACATCCGAAATATTTGTAATTTCTTGGCGAATCAAATCCACATCCTCCGTGGAAACATCCGGATTCAAGTAAATACTGATATTGATATTATTTTTAATATTATTAACAATTGAGTTTCCTGTTATTCCCAAAAGAGCTGTCGCGCTCACAACATACAGCGACAATGCCAAAATACTCACAGTAGCAAAACTAAGCCAAAAATTATAAAAAAAATTATTCAATCCTTCCTTGAAAGTCCTTCCTAATTTTAGAAATTTTTCTTTTAACATTTTTATTATTTAATTTTATTATTCGACTACATTGCAAATCATATGTTACATATCTTCTCAACACACATATTTTCCCTTTTTGCAATCACTCACAATTTTTCCTTTTTCCAAAACTACTACTCTTTTGTTTAATTTATCCACCACCTCCCGATCATGAGTCGCCAGAATAACCGTTGTTCCCAGATCATTTATTTTCACTAGCAATTTTATAATATCCCAACTAGAATTCGGATCTAGATTTCCTGTCGGCTCATCCGCCACAATTACCGCTGGACGATGAATAAGAGCGCGCGCCAAAGAAACTTTTTGTCGTTCCCCTCCGCTGAGCTGATTGGGATATTTTTCCATTTTATCCGCTAAACCGACAATGTCCAAAATCTCAGGAACTTCCTCATTGATTTCTTGACTCGTTTTTCCAATCACTTCCAAAGCATAAGAAACATTACGAAAAACCGTCTTTTCGCTAAGAAGCTTGAAATCCTGAAAAACCGTTCCGATATTTCGGCGATAATATGGCAAATGCCTTTTTTTAATTGTCGCCAAATCCCGTCCGTCAAAAAGCACTTGCCCGGAAGTTGGTTGCTCTTCGGCATACAAAAGTTTAAGCAAGGTACTCTTGCCTGCGCCACTATGCCCTATCACAGAGACAAATTCCCCTTTTTCAATTTGAAGATTCACATCCTCAAGTGCCACAAAATCTCCGGAGAAAATCTTTCCAACATTTTCGTATCTGATCATTTTTATTTTTTATATTATTTTAGAACTTATGCCTTTTCTGCTTTTTATTATACCATTTTTTTATTTCTCTGCAACTGCCAAAAATCGCAAATAACTTTCAATAAATTCTCCCAGTTCACCGTCCAAAACTTCTTCCGGCTCGGTAGTTTCAAATTTCGTCCGATGATCCTTGACCATTTTATATGGGTGAATAACATAAGAACGAATCTGGCTTCCCCATTCGGCACTGCGATATTCTCCTCGCAATTTTTTCTTTTCCTCCTCTTTTTCTTTCAAATATTTTTGATGCAGTTTCGCCTTCAAAATTTTCATCGCCTTTTCTTTATTTTGCAGTTGCGATCTCTCATTCTGACAAGTCACCACAATTCCTGTTGGAATATGCGTAATACGCACCGCGCTATCGGTTGTGTTCACGCTCTGTCCTCCCGCCCCAGACGAACGATACACATCCACTCGAATATCGCCATCATTAATTTCCACCTCTTTTATTTCTTCAATCACCGGCAAAATTTCCACCAAAGCAAAAGATGTCTGCCGCAAATTATCGGAATTGAAAGGAGAAAGCCGCACCAAACGATGTGTTCCTGCCTCACCCTTAAGTTTTCCATACGCCCATACTCCATCAATTTCCATTGTCACGCTTTTTATTCCCGCCTCAGCTCCGCGCGCCTCATCAATTATTCTCGCTTTAAAATTGTTTTTTTCCGCAAAACGCAAATACATTCGAAGTAGCATCTCGGTCCAATCCTGTGCATCAACTCCTCCGGCGCCGGCATGAAGCGCCAAAATAACGTTATTGCGATCATATTCACCGGAAAGTAAAAGTTGAAATTCCAACTTTGCAAGTTCTTTTTCCAATTTTCCCAATTCTTTTTCAATTTCATCTTCCTCTTCTTTGCTGTGCGCAACCAATGAAAATTCCTCCAAATAATCTACCCACTGCTCAATTTTCTCAAAATCATCCACTTCCTTTTTTAGATTTTCCAATTCTTTCATAACCTCCCCGGCAAAACGTGCATCATCCCAAAAACCGACCTGCGCCGATTTTTCTTCCAATTCAAGAATTTTCTGTTTTTTTTGTGGCAAGTCAAAGATATTCCCGAAGTTTCGGGATTTTATTTTTCAACTCTTCTAATTTTTGATTAATATCCTCCATAAATTTATACTTCCAGATATAATAAACTAAACATCAGCATAACACCGGCAACAAGAAATATCAAACAACCAATTGATCTCTTTATGTCATTTTCTTTATGCAACTCGGGAATCAAATCAGAAGCAGCAATATATATAAATCCTCCGGCAGTGAGTGGAATTAAAAAATAAATTATTTCTGTCGAACTTTTACCAATAATTAAAACAATGATGGCACCCAGAATCGCCGTAAGAGCAGTCAAAAAATTAAAAATCAGAGCCTTCATTCGGGAAAATCCGCCATAAACCAATGAACCAAAATCACCAATTTCCTGTGGAATTTCGTGAAAAATAACGGCAACAGCCGTGGCAACTCCAATCGGAACACTCACTAAAAAACTGGCAGCAATAACCATTCCGTCGATAAAATTATGCAGAGAATCACCGACCAAAATATTATACGCGAACGGATGAGGATGTTTTTCGCAGGCTCTTTTATGGCAATGTCTCCAATGAACAATTTTTTCTAAAATAAAAAACAGTAAAATTCCAGACAAAATACATATCGAAACTGCAATACGACTAGAAGAATTTTCATACGCCTCGGGAATCAAATGAATAAAAGCATCCCCTAGAAGTGTTCCCGCGGAAAAACTCACTAAAAACAAAAGCCGGCGATATAATTTTTTCTGATTCCAAGATAAAGTAAAAATCCCGACCAAAGAAATGAGACTCACGATTGCTACGGAAATTAAAGTATAAATCCAAATCATTTTTTTCAGTTTGTAGAAGTTAGTTTTTTAGCTTTTTGGAAAAGTTGCAGAGCTAAGAAGCTAAAAGTTAAATCCTAAAAAAACTAAATATAGTTTCTAATCAGCTCAATATGCTCCGCCTCGACTTTTGCAAGCGCGGTAAAGAAAATTTTTATTTTTTGCTCATCCGCCTCTTTGGCAAATTTGGAATATAATCCTGTTGCATGTTCCTCGAGTTTGATTGTTTTTTTGAAATTTTCAAGATCTTCATCCGAACATTGTTCAGTCAAGATTTCCGGCATCGCGATTTTCAAAAATTTAGTCGCTATTGTCGCATGCTCAAGTTCCACTTTCGCCAAGCGCTTATACATTTTTTCAACTTCATAAGAGGATGCTTTTCCCGCCATACAAAGATAAATCGCACTAGCTTTCATTTCCAAATCCAAAGTCTCTAATAAATTTTTCTTAGAAATTTCACTAATTTCTCCTTCTCGAAGAAAAACCGGATTAGCTTCGTTTCCTTGTTTAATATAATAATGATCTGCTCCGCAAAACGGACACTTCGACGGCGCTTCCATGCCTAAATAAGCATCCCCGCAAATTTCACAAATAAATGTTTTCATAATTCCAAAGAAATCGTAGATTAAATACTAATTTTCAAATCCTCGCTTATTTCTTATCTCCTCCCATTTTTTCAAACGCGCGAAGAACTTCAATAGGAAGCGCGAAAATCACCGTATTGGACTGATCGCTACTCAAATCATTCAAGGTATTCAATGTTCGCAAATGCAAAGCGCCGTTGGAAGCTGACAAAGTATTTGCCGCTTTCGCCAAATTTTCCGCCGCAATCACTTCTCCTTCCGCTTTGATAATCACTGATCGCTTTTCTCTTTCTGCCTCTGCCTGCTTTCCAATCACTCTCTTCATTTCTTCCGGCAACGTCACATCCTTGAGCTCCACAGAATTAACCTTGATTCCCCAAGCATCCGTTGCTTTGTCGACACTCAAGCGAATCCTTTCGGCAATTTCATCTCGATTAGAAAGAAGTTCGTCTAAATTCACTTCGCCCACCACATTTCGCATTGTAGTTTGCGCCAATTGAGAAACCGCAAAAAAGAAATCTTCCACTTCAATAATCGCTTTTTCCGCATTGGAAACTTTATAATAAATCACCGCGTTTACTTTCACGGAAATATTATCTTTAGTAATAGCCTCCTGATCCGGAACATCCACCGCTTTGATACGCATATCCACTTTTTGATGACTCTGAATAATTGGAAAAATCAAACGCCATCCCGGCTCCATAATCCCGGTATACCGTCCCAGAGTAAATTTCACTCCTCTTTGATATTGATTAATTTGTCTGATTGAAATTATCACGATTGCAACTGCAATAATCAGCAGTGTTGTCAAAAATCCCATAGATTTTATATATTTAATAATTATTAAAAAAATACCGCTATCGGCAAGAATATTAAAAATGACAAAAAGCAAAGCAATCACTGCGATCCAAGGACTTCCCTTTTTTCCATCCTTACTCGAATTCAATGATTTAAAAAATTCTTCAACTTTCGTTTTATCTCTTTCATTCATATTTCTATCTTATCACATTTTCTTTTTTCCAGCCACAAAAAAACGTCCAAGACAAACCCATGCGATCAATATTTAAAAATGTTGAAATTTTATTGAAATAATATTAGAATAGTCTTTGTATGAGTAGTAAGCAAAAAAGCCACCTTAGCTCAGTTGGCAGAGCAATGCACTCGTAACGCATAGGTCGCCGGTTCGATTCCGGCAGGTGGCTCGTTAAAATATTTTATTTATTAGATGTTTTCTTCAAAAGCTCCTTCCATTTTCGGTCAATGTTCTTCTGAATTGTTTTTATGACTTCGACATTTTCCGGCGCAAAAAGATGCTTAAATCTTTTCTGTGTTTGCAAAAAATCTTCAATCGGTTTTGGTTTTTTTATGTCTAAATTCAAAACATATTTTCCATTTTCTATTTCAAAAAGCGGCCAAAAATTTGTTTCCGTTGCCAACTTTCCAATGCGTACATATTGTGAAGTCGGATATTTCCAAACATTGGTGCAAGGTTGTAGTACAAGTAAAAAAGAAGGACCTTCTGTTTCGAAAGCTTTTTTGGCTTTTTTAGCAAGATCTTCAATATACGCTACATTGGATTGCGCCAAATATTTGACATGGTGCGCCGCTACAATCTGCATAATATCTTTTCTATCAGTTTGATTTCCAAAAGATTCCTTTCCGCTTGGAGTAGTTTCCATATTCGCCCCCATAGGAGTCGCCCCCGATCTTTGTCCACCGGTGTTCATATACCCCTGGTTGTCATACGCCACATACAAGACTTGATGCCCGCGTTCAAGCATTCCGGAAAGCGCTTGCAGTCCGATATCATATGTTCCGCCATCTCCGCCAAACGCCACAAATTTCACATTCTTTTTAATCAATCCCTTACGCTTCAAAACCTTGTACGCCGCTTCCACTCCGGAAGCAGTCGCGCCGGCATTTTCAAAAGCATTGTGAATATATGGCACCTTCCACGCGCTGTATGGATGAAGAGTTGTCGTCACTTCCAAGCATCCGGTTGCGTTTATTACAACCACCGGATCTTCAGTTGCCCCTAAAACCGTCCGCACAATCGAAGGAATTCCGCATCCCGCGCAAGTAGAGTGCCCCGGCGCCAATTTTTCAGTTAGTTTTTTATTCATAAATTTTTCGCATTCAAATATTTTGTTCCTTCAAATTTTTCCCCTTTTATCATATCTTCAAAAACACTTTCAATATTTTCCGCAAAGATATCACGTCCTCCCAAAGCATACACATAGCTGAAAACTGAAAGCTGAAAGCTAAAAACACTATTGATTATTTCAGAATATAAAGGGGGAACAGAACCAAAAGAAATGGCGCGATCCATCACCGCCACGTTCTTGGCGTTTTTTAAAATTTCTGCAACCTCCTTATATGGAAAGGGGCGGAACAATTTTATTTTAAGAAGTCCGACTTTCTTTCCTTGCTCTCGCAACTCATCCACCACATTCTTAGCAGTTCCAACAGTCGATCCCATAAGAACAATAATATGTTCGGCATCTTCGGTTTTATATTTTTCAAAAATATCATAGGATCGCCCGGAAACACTCGCGAAATCTTTCACTATTTTCAAATATTCATCCTTGGCATCAAAAATTGCTTTGCTTTGCTCGATTTTAAATTCAAAATATGAATCAGGCAAGCTCACTGGCCCAAAAGTTACCGGATTATCCAAATCCAAAAGACTGCGACTTGGATTAAATTTCCCGACAAATTTTTCCACCACTTCATCTGGTAAGGTTTCCAAAATCTCCACACTATGTGAAGTAGTAAATCCATCCATAATCACCATTACCGGAAACTCAACCTTTTCTGCCAATTTCATCCCAATAATCGTATTGTCATATACTTCTTTCGCATTTTCGGAAAAAATCTGAATCCATCCGCTGTCTCGCGCGCCCATTACATCACTGTGATCACCGTGAATATTAATTGGAGCACTGAGCGCTCTGGCGGAAACCAACATCAAAATCGGGAGTCTTGTTCCGCTGGCAATATACAAAACCTCATTCATCAGTGCCAATCCCTGCGAACTGGTTGCCGTGATAGTTCGCGCTCCCGCCGCGCTAGCGCCAATTGCCGCGCTCATAGCGCTATGCTCAGATTCAACCGTAATAATCTCTGTGTCCACTTTTCCATCCGCCTCAAATTTGGCAAATCCTTCAATAATCGGGGTTTGCGGAGTAATCGGATATACCGGCGCCACATCAGGATTGATTTGACGCAAAGCCTCAGCAGCCGCCGCCCCACCAGTCAGCGCTATTCTTTTTGATTTTGTATTTTTATCCTTCATATAAATCCCTACCTTAATTCCTAATTCTTAATTCCTAACTCTACTCTTTCTCCATCTTAATCGCCTTAAACGGGCATTCCACCGCACAGACTCCACAGCCTTTGCAAAAATCCATATCAATCTTGGCAAGCTTTTTGAATTTTGAATCATCTCGCCTTTCCCGTAAATTAATCACCGCTTCCGGACAATACTTAACACAAGTACCGCAACCGGTACACTTGTCCTTGTCCACTTCCGGACGCACATTCCGCCAATTCCCAGTTTTGGGCGCTTTTGATAAATCATGTTCTATTGTCGCCCCAACAAGTTTTTTATTCATTTTAGAATTCAAAAATTTAAAATTGTTTAGAAATTAGAAATTGAAAATTAGAAATTACCTATTCCTATAGGCTATCATATCCTCTTTCAATCGCTAAAATATTCTTTTCTGTCATTTTTTTTCCAATTTTTCCCTCGAATATTTTTCTGAATTCTTCCTTCAAACTATCCAACTTTACTACTCCTATCACCTGGATAATCTTTCCTAAAATAACTGAATTCGAAGCAGGCAATCCTACGGTTTTCATAGCAATATCCGTTGCATCAATAATTTTCAAATTTCCATCAAAACCGCCTAGCACCTCCGTAATATCTTCTTTGCTTTTCTTAGTATTAATAATCAAATTTTCATTTCGAGTAATATTTTTCGCCACATCTGTGCTTTCAAGTAATGTATCATCCAGTACCACTGACAAATCCGGATCAACGATTGGTTCATGCGTACGAATTTCCTTGTTTGATATGCGGACATAGGTTTTTGTTGGCGCGCCGCTTCTTTCCGGTCCGTAATAAGGAAAAGCCTGTATATATTTTCCTTCATTCATCGCCGCTTGCGCCAAAATCTCCGCCGCGCTCTTGGCTCCTTGCCCGGCGCGCGCGTGAAAAATTATTTCAAATATATTTTTATCCTGATTCATAAAATTATCGCACTTTATTTATTTTCCGATAGAATTGCGCATTTCAATACGAGGAAAATCCGCTACTGCTCTTTTTCCGGCGGACAATGAAAATAATGCTACTGCAAAACTCAAAACCATCAACAATAATATCGCCAAAACAGAAGAAACTCTTTGATTTAAAAAATCATTCATTGTCGTTTTTATTTTTTCCAACATCAATTTTTCATTTGCAATATTATTATATCACAAAAATTTTAAAATAAAAAAAACCGGCATCCCAAAGATTTGGAACACCGGAGTCTACCGAGTAATATCAGCTAAAAATCCGCATCATAACCGGAAATTTCAATGCCAGTAATTCGACTAATTTCCGTCGAAAATTCTACCGTCTCGGTACGAAGATGATTTCCGACGACCAACAATTCTCCGACAACAAACGTCCTGCGAATAAATCCGGAAACAACAACTTTCACTGAAGCGTTTCCGGGATAAATCCCGTCCCTAATCCCGTTTAGCTTCTTTGAAATGGACATAGTAACATTCTCCTTTTTTCATTGTTTTTCTGATCGTATAATTACCTAAAATTCACGCACTTCGACAAAAGACACTAGGTTTCCCGAAAAAATATTTTTTTCGTAGCTGCCCGTGTCCCTCGAAAGGGCCGGAGAAAAAGATATTTTTTCGAGAAACCGTACGAATACTTTTCAAGCGCGCAAATTCTATAATTCATAAAAAGAACAAAAAAACCGGTCCGAAGACCGGTTTGTTTTTATTGAGAAGTATTGAACTTATCCGCAAAAACAAATCGACCTTCTTTGCCCGGTAAAGAAGAAAAAGAAAAACCAATTTGTTGTTTGCATTTTTTTCATAGCTACTTAAGAATAACTTATTTACTCTAAAAGTCAATACCCGCCTCTTTTGCTACATTATTTAGCTAACTCAGCATCAATTATTTCCTTCATCGCCTCAAAAGAAACTACTCCTGGTTGAAATTGATCATTGATAAACAAAGCTGGGGTTCCGGAAATACCAAAAGCTTGCGCCTCTGCTACATCTGCGTCAATCTTTTCTTGATATTTCTTTTCATCCAAACATTTTCCGAATTCACCGGAATTAAGCCCTAGCTGAGAAGCATAAGCTTTGAACCTCGAAACTCCTGCTTCCTTGCTCCAAACTGCTTGCTCGGAAAAAAGCTTTCCGGAATATTCCAAAAACTTTCCTTGCTCATTGGCGCATTCCGAAGCCAGCGCCGCACTCATTGCGCTGGGATGAATCGACACAAGAGGAAGTTGTTTATATACAAAAGTAATTTTATCCCCGTATTCTTTCAATACCTGATCAACTGACTCTTGAAATTTCTGACAATAAGGGCATTGAAAATCAGAAAACTCAATCAAGGTAACTTTTGTGTCTTTTGAACCAATAACAATATCCCCTTCCTTAATCTGCGGAAGTTCTAGATATTTTCCAGCTGGAACTCCTATTTGAGCGGTATCTATTGAATACATTTCCCCTTCTTTTTTGAAAATAGCCGATGCTTGTCCGAAAAGTCCTGTATTTTCAATATTTTTTTCAAAAACAAAAGCAGGAAGTGTCTTAATTTTGAAATCTCCAATCAATTTTTTTCCCTCTTCAGAATCAAATGCCACAGATGAAGTGGAAATCGTTGGCAAAGCACTTCGAAGTTGGAGTAAAAAATCATCCGCCTTACAATTTTCACAAGAATCATCATTAATAACCCTAACATTAACAATAGGCTCTTCATACGCAACCCACGTCTTATCATTAAGAGTAAAAACATCCTTTTCATTAAGAACTCGTTGAGAAATTCCACCTCCCTTGATTAGTTGTCCAAAGTCAATAAAAAGACTTCCAATCAACAAACCTGCCAACAAAATAGAAAGCGCGATTAAATTTTTAATTTTATTTTTATCTCCTTTGCACTCGCAAGATTCTTCCGCTTGGTTAAATTCAGTCGAATTTTCTATTGAAGCTTCATTTACAATCTTTTCTTCTTCCATAATATTTTTTATTATTTTTTATTATTACGAATAAACTTTTACTATTATACTCTATTGTTCACATGAATCACCTTCGCATTCTTGTTCATCAACATTCTTTTTTTGATTCTGTTGATTTACATTCTCTTGTTGATCCTGCAAAGCCTTTTCTCGCTCTTCTTGCTCGGCCTTCTGTTTCTCTATTGCATTTTTCTGAATTTGATTTATATTTATCTCATTTTCGACTGCTTCCACCAAATAATCATCGAATCCGATAGTCAATTTTTTTGAAGCTTCCGTCTTCAGCATTATTCCGAGTAAAAATCCCAGAATCAAAAAAAGTGCCAATTCGAATCTTCGATCATTTATTAAATTTTTAGCTCTCTCTCGAACATCAAAACTTTTTTTCTCCGTTTCAGTTTCCATATATTTTTTAAAAAATTAAATTTCTTTTATCTAGTATAGCAATCAAGAAAATATCGTGCAATATTGACATATTGCGTTTTTGTGCCATTAATATTTCATCTTTATTTCATTCTTTTCTTAGTGCTTCCATCGGACTCAAATCAGCTCCTTTTCTTGCCGGATATAATCCAAAAACAATTCCGGTTATCAAGGAGAAAATTCCCGCTATCAACAAAGAATTCGCTTCAATTTGAAATTCAACCACAATCCCAAGGCGAGAAACCGCATAAGTCGCAAACCAAGAAAGAGCTAAACCAAAACCTATTCCGATAATCCCTCCCAGTAAAGTCAAAAATATCGACTCGAAAAGAAACTGTTTTAAAACATCGGATTTTTTCGCTCCTACCGCTTTTCTCAATCCAATTTCGGCCGTTCTTTCCGTAATAGAAACATACATAACATTCATAATCCCAACACCTCCAACAACCAAAGAAATAGAAGTAAGCGCTAAGAGTAAAATATTAATTATCAAAAAAACCTTATCTAAAATAACCCGAAATTCTTCAATCGAACTTACCGCAAAATCATCGTCATCCGGATCATCAATATCATGCCGATCCCGCATAATCGCGGTCGCCTCGGAAACAGTCATATTTGTAAACTCGGTATTTTTGAGTTTGAAAATCGCAAATTGGATATGATCGATTCCCATTATCTTTTTTTGCAATGTTTCAAGCGGCATATATATAATATCGTCAAAATTGAAAAATCCTACCAACCCTCTTTCTTTCAAAACCCCAACGACCCGATAACTCTGATTTTTTATTTTTATCATCTTTCCCACCGCTTCATCTTCCCTGAAAAAAGTCTTTTTTACTTCACTTCCCAAAACAACAACTTGTTTAAGATTATCATCATCCTCTTTGGAAAATATTGTTCCGGATTCAATTTCTACTTTTTCATCCGCTTCAAAAACTCCCGCAGTAGCGCCGAAAATAATCAACTGCTTATTTTCTCTCTGATAGCTTGCTAATTGCTGACTGATTATTCCCGCATACCAAGATTGAATATTGCTCAATTCGGAAATCTCCTCCGCGTCTTTAGCTTTAAGCGTGGTTATTACCGTTCCGCCGGCAATTCCTCCGGCATTTTGCGTAGATGTTTTAGAAACATTCGGAACCTTCACTTCAACCTCAATAATATCACTGCCGAAAGATTCAATCTGTCCAAATACAAAATTTTTAAGTCCCGCTCCCAACGACAAAACAACTATCACCGCCGCCACGCCAATCACAATTCCAGTCAAAGATAAAATCGTTCTGCCGATATTTGAACGCAAATTTCGCGCCGCCAACTTAATTGAAATCAAAATTTCTTGCATATTCTTCCTCTTTTATGCTTCCTTAATCATTTTTAAAAATAATTTCGCTGTTTGTTCCCAGCTGAATTTCATTGCATAATTAAGACCTTGGCGTTTGAGATTCTCTTGCAAAGCGCGACTTGAAAGGATTTCGCGAAGCGCTAAAAATATTTCTTCGGACTTATGCGGATCAATCATAATTCCACCTTTTCCGATTACTCCGGGAAAAGAAGAATTATTAGAAACGATCACCGGCGTTCCACATTTAGCCGCTTCTAAGGGAGGGAAGCCAAACCCTTCAAAAAGAGAAGGATAAACAAAAACCGAAGCCAGATTGTATAATGCCGGCTTATCGTCATCATCAATAAATCCAGTCAAGATAATATCTTTGCGGAATTTGGATTTTCTAATTGTCCTGAAAATTTCTCCGAATTTCCATCCTTTTGATCCGGCAATTACTAATTTATAATCTCCGAATTTTTCCCGTGATTCTTCTCGTAAAAGATCATATGCTCTTACTAACGCAGAAATATTTTTTCTCGGTTCGATTGTTCCCAAAAAAAGAATGAACTTAAACGGCAGTTTATATTTTTCTTTAATTTCAATCAATTTCCAATCATTGCGATTAATCTGGGAAAAACTGTCTGAAATCGCGCTAGGAATATTTCTCATCCGCCTTTCTTTAATTCCATAAATTACTTTCAAATCTTCTTTCGTCGATTGTGAAATTGCAATAACACGATTTGCTTTTCTTGCCATTGAGCGCAAATCGATAAACCAGTGCCACAATCTACGCTTAACAGAAAAAGTTTCCTTATAATATTCAAATGAAAGATCATGCACTGTCAAAAAAGTTTTCGCTTTTTTGGAGATTGCGGAAAAATTCATATTGGGCATAAAAAAAACATCCACTCCTCCAAGCATTTTGTCTATTTTCGGCCAACGCAAATACCAAAAAAGAAAATTTATCAACTTATTCGGAAAGCGAAAAATTTTCAATTTCACATTTGGATACTTTATCGCCCACGAAAAATCAATCGTGGATTCTTTCCATGAATTAAAAAAGAGAATATATTTATTTTTTTTATCTCGAAGAAAAATCTCTTGCAATAATCTTTTGGCATATTCTTCCACGCCTGTGAACTTTCCCTCCGAAAAACACCGCACATCAACGCCAATTTTCATACATTTTTGTCAAAATAATGCCTGCCTAAAACCACCCAAAATCCAAAAAAACATCCCAACAGAAAAGCGCCTATCAATAATTTTTCCAAGTTTATTTTCACTTTTTGCACATCCGGCAAATTTCCCTGAACTTCAAACCAATCAACTTTTTTCTGTTTCAAATTTAAATTTGACGTTTCACTACCGATAACCTCCACTAATGATCGGGCGATTTTTTCCGCATTCTCTGAATTTTTAACAGAAAAATTTACCTGCAAATATTGAGAAGACAGTTTTTTTGCATCGTAAACTGCTGAACATTGAGAAATTTCCGCCAAACGACATATTTCTTTTACAATTCGCGGCGATTTGAGCCACCAAACAATGGTTTCCGCGAATTTTTCATCGGCTTGCAAGCGATAAAATCCGTCATAATCGTATTCTTTGTTTTCTGCTTGTCCGACACGAGTAATATTCAGATCCATTGCTGCTACATATTTTTCCGGAGTATAGACGTAATAAATCACACCAGCAATCAAAAAAACGAAAACCGTCATCAAAAAAAACCAGATATTTTTCCTAAAAATCTCAATATACCTTTTCAATTCCATATTATTTTTAATTTCAAAATACGTACATTTAATTATACAGAAATCATACCACAATCCAACAACCAAGCCAAATTTGCAGGTACGCATAAACCAGTTATCGGAATATTACTCTTTAAAACAACGCATCTGCTTCTCGATAAACCCGGATGTCTCATTTTCAATAAATTCTTTGATTTTATCTTTAAAAATCTCGCGGTCGAATTTTAGAACTTTGTTACGAATATACTCCCCGTCAAAATGTATGTTTTTGAATTTTTCTACTGCCTCCACAATCGCTTCAGAAGATTGTTTGTCAAAAAATGTCCCGCTCTTTCCTTCTTCCATATGTTCAGGAATATCCCCGCCGCGAAAAGCGATCAATGGTCTTCCTGACGCCATCGCCTCAATTGCCGTAATACCAAAATCTTCTTCTTGCGGAAAAATAAACGCTTGACATCGCGAATAATAATCAAATAATTGTTTATCAGAAAGCCTGCCAAGAAATTCAATATTTCCATATCCATGAGCCATTTTTTTCAATCTTTCCGCATCTGGTCCCCGACCGATAATTTTCAATTTCAATCCCAATTGCTTAAAAGCTTCAATGACAATATCAAATCTTTTATACACCATCAATCTTCCAACCAATAAAAAATAATCCTCCTGTTTTTTGCTTACATAAAAATTATTCACATTTACCGGAGGATTAATAACTATCGAATCTCTTTTGTAATATTTTTTAATTCTTCTGGAAATAAACTTTGAATTAGCGATAATTTTGTCCGGACGCTCAGCGCTGGATCTATCCCAAAGACGAACATAATTCATAAAAAAAGGAATCAGTTTTTTTATAAACTTGGGGAAATAAAAATCTTCCGTATATTTTTGGCAATCATCCCATGCAAAACGCATAGGAGTATGCATATAGCAAATATGGAGCGTCTCCTGTCCGGTAATAATTCCCTTGGCAAAACTGGAAGAATCAGAAAGTACCACGTCATAATTAGAAAAATCAAATTTCTCGATTGCCATCGGCATCAAAACTGGAAACATTCTATGACGACTGCGTGCGAAAGGAATCTTTTGTAAAAAAGAAGTTTGAATCTTCTTTCCTTCGAAATGTCCATGCATAGACTTTTTGTCATATGCAATAGTATAAATCGACGCTTCAGGAAAAAGTTCGCAAAAACTATCCAGCACTCTTTCCGCGCCTCCATATTGAACTAAATAATCATGGACCAAAGCAATTTTAATTCCCCTTTTTGAAAAAGGGGGATTAGAGGAAATTTGAAAAACATCATTATTTATCAAATTATTTTTTTCTATTTTTTTTGTCCCTGCATTCTTATTCATACCCAAATTATACCAAAAAATCGCCAGGTTGGCGATTTTATATAAATAAGTAAAGAGATTTCACTTTTTAATTGCTATTATTTTTTCTTCTATGAAGCAAGACTCCGATTGTCTTGAAAATTATTTGAATATCCAATGTCAATGACCAATTTTCAATATAAAATAAATCTAATTTATATTCATCCTCGAAATCCAAATCGGATCGACCTGAAACCTGTGCCATTCCAGTTACGCCAGGTTTAATTGTGAGTAATCTTCTATGATATTCCATATATTTCTCCACTTCCCGTTTTTGATGTGGACGCGGGCCAATCAAGCTCATTGAACCGAAAAGCACATTGAAAAACTGAGGAAATTCATCAATGGAATATTTTTCAATAAATCTTCCGACTTTTGTTTTTCGCGGATCATCTTTGATTTTATATAGTGGTCCTTGACGCACACTCCTTTCAGTAATCAGTTTTTTTTCGAATTCAAATGCTTTTTCAAAATTAGGATTATCTTTGGAAATACTATATTCCCACTTCATATAACGAAATTTGTACGCAAAAAATTTTATTCCCTCAGCTCCGATTCTTTCGTTTTTGTATATTATCGGTCCATTCCTATCTTCCAATTTTATCAAAAGCGCTACAAGCAGCATGATTGGGAAAGTAAGAATAATTAAAACAACTGAAAAAATGATATCGAAAATTCTCTTGGTAATTCTCCCCCATCCGTCTAGCGGAGTATGCAAAACTTCTATAATCGGCTCCCCGCCCAACACGCCTATTTTATACTTTGAGGTTTGCAAAGTTGTTGGAACAAATTTATATGAAATATTATTGATGGCGCAAAAATCAATCAGTTTTTCCAATTCATCATCCGGAATAGACGATGAACACAAAATTACCTCATCAACTCCTTTTTCTTTCTTTATTTGCTTGATCACTTTTAATTGAGCCGTATTAATAATATCCACAATACGATAACCTAAATTGCGATTCCTCCTTATCATTCGAGAAATCTCCTTCACCTTTCCATTATGTCCAATCAAAAGCACGCGATGAATGCCAATTCCTCGACTTTTCAAAAGCCACAGCTGAATTCTATGCAAAATATATCTAGCCGCAACAACATAAAAAACGGCAATAAACCACGCCGCCAAAATTATAAAACGAGAAGAAAACCATTCTCTCTTGAGAAATATCGCAATAATTATAATCACCAAGCCAATTGAAGTGGCAGTAAAAACCTTAAAAGTTTCTTTCCAAAATTTTCGCGTCGCCCGAATATCATACAATCCTTCCAAAGCATAGATAAGCAGAAAAAAAGGAACGGAAATAAAAACGATATTAATGTATTCTTCAAAATGCACATTATGAAATTTAAGCGGCTGAAGGTTGAAAAATTTCGTCACTTCCAAATTTTCACGAATAAAAAAAGCGCTGATAGCGCCCAAAACTATCATCGCAAAATCAGCCGGAACTTGAATAGCACTAAAAAATAATTCGGATCGTTTCATATTATTTCTATTATACACCACAAATACTTTCAACAAAAATTCAACTTCATACCAAGGCAAATCTATAAGCCGGATTCTGTCCTCCGACGCAAGGTCGGAGTGGCAATCATTTATCTAGCTCCGACGTTACCGTCGGAGTCAAGCGGCACCCCCTGACATAACGTCAGAGTACGACCTTGCATTCAGGTAAGGATTTAGCCGTTTCACCTCTTATATTACTATAAGAGCTTATCCCTCGTGAGGGGGATATTTTATTTCTTTCGAAATAAAACGTCTCTGCTCGCACCTCTTGGGTTTCCCCATGACGGGCATTACCTCCGACGATTTTTCAATGTCGGAACTCCGCACCCTTTCGAGCGTCGGAGCCGCTACCCTGCTCCCTAGTATAAAACCAGGGGAATGTCCGGACTTTCCTCTCCGCCAATGCAAAACATCAGCAGAGCAATTGCCCGATTTACCTTGATATAAAGCAAAATTTTCAATGTATCAAACAATACTTAACTTAATACGTCCAAACAATAATAATACTTTTTACACGTTTTGTCAAACAAAAAAGCAATCCTCCAATTGGACTGCTTTTCATCATTTTCTTACCTCAATAAAGCTTCCAGTTCCTTTTCAGTTTTTGCGCGGATCTTCGCCTGTATTTCATTGATTTCTTCGTTGGTCAAAGTTCTTTCAGATGAACGATAAACGATACGGAAGGTGTAGCTTTTTTTGTTTTTACCGAACTTTTCATCATTTTCATATTCATCCAAAAGTTTCACCTCCTCGATCAGATTGTCCGCATAATCTCGAACAATTTCATAATAATTATTAATATTTATATCTTTATCAATGATAAACGAGATGTCTCTGATGGTTGCGGGAAATTTGCTAACCTCGGTAAACTTGCTATTGATATCCTTGAATTGGCTTGTAATCCTTTCGTCATTCGACCAAAAAATTCGAATATCCGGTATCTCGAATTTGACCATAGCCAATCTCTCTATTCCAAAGCCGAATGCCCAACCATTATAAACCTCCGGATCAATATTTAAATTTCTTAATACCTGAGGATGCACCAAGCCAGAACCGACAACCTCGATCCAGTCATCATTAAACTTCATTTCAATTTGAACAGATGGATCAGTAAAAGGAAAAGCATCGACTAAAAACCTATATTCTATATTTTCTCCGAAAATGCTTTTTGTCATCTCTATCTCCACTTCTTTCAAATCATCCAGCGTTATTATTTTTTTGTCTTTCTTGCAGAGCAAAAGACCATCAATCTGATGGAATGCTGGAAAATGTTTCCTGTCTATCTCATCCTTTCTATAAACAAGACCTGGCGCAAGCGCCATAACCTCTCCATCTCGCTCGAGTTTTTCCAGAATTTCTTTGTTAGTCAGATAATATGACCACATCACTGTCATCTGGGTGCGCAAATGATTTGTATTATCTAAGAAGAAAGTGTCGGTTTCTTTGCGTGAAGGATGATCTTTGGGAGAATTCAAAATATCAAACTCTCTTTCCACTGTTGTTATTTTGGGAATTTCAACGATATCAAAATTGGCAAATCTCGGAAGACTCAAAATCTGGTCAACTAAAATTTTTATAGGCGAGTTATCTTTTTTTGTCAGATCAGGCAAGGCTACAAATCTTTTTATACGCTCAGCCTTAATATCGCTTCTTTTATTTACTTCTTCGATCAAAGCTTTTTCATTTGGATCCTCAATAACAATCTTTCGCATATTTTTATTTACTTCACTGAGTTATTTATTTAAATTGATATATTTTGCAAATTTCATTCCAACTTCGGCGTTTTTATCCAGAATAAAAATTCCGGAATGATCATCCCCCAAACCTAACTCGTCCTTGGCGCACAACATCCCGAAAGATTTTTCTCCGCGAATCTGGGTTTCTCTTATCTCTAATCCATTCGGAAGTTTTGCGCCAACCAACGCAACCGGAACCTTTTGTCCAACTTCGATATTTTTTGCGCCACACACAATTTGTAAAATTTCTCCGCCGACATCTGTTTTTGTAATTTGCAGCCTATCAGCATTTGGATGTTTTTGGATTTCCAAAATTCTTCCCACCACAACATTTTCAAAACCAATCGCCGGCTTTCCGGTTTCTTTTGCGACCAGTTTTTCACTGGACAATATATTTTTAAGCCAATCAAATAAAAACTTCATATTTGCATTATTCTATCATCCTGAAATTAAAAACCAAGATACTTAATCTAAAAAACTATTTTCACAAAATCTTTTTTGCCAACTTTGATTATTTTTCCGGAAAAAGAAATATCTAAAACTTTATTCGGGTCTGTTATTTTTTCACCCTCAATTGAAACTCCGCCTTGTTCGATTTTCCGGCGCGCATCCCCTCTGCTTGTTGCCACATTTGCCAAAACCAAAAAATCAATAAAATTTATATCTCCTCCTGCTTTCACCTCTCGCACTTCCTCCGGAATTTCTTTTTTAGAAAAAGTATTCACAAAATATTCTTCCGCTTCTTGGGATTTTTCTTCCCCATGATAAATTTTCACAATCTCATGCGCCAACCGCACCTTCGCATCCCGCGGATTTTCCAATTTCATCAACTCTTTGATTTCATCCAAAGAAATTCTTGTACAGCCCAAAAGCAAGGGATGAATCATTCCATCCGGTTGAGACATAATCGCTCCAAACAAATCATTGGAATCCAAATCAAGAAAAATTCCGGTTCCATTGGATTTTGACATCAACATTCCGGTTTTCTCATCAGCAATCAATTTGGCAGAAATCACAAACTTGTCTTTGCCTTTGATTTTTTGCATCAAAGTTCTTCCGGCCAACGCGTTGAAAATCTGATCAGTTCCACAAAGCTCCACATCCACATCCATTGCCACACTGTCATATCCCTGCATCAAAGGATACAAGAATTCATGCAAATGAATCGGCTTTCCTTCCTTCATTCTATTTTCAAACATATCCCGCTCAAGCATTTGCTGGACCGTAAAATTACTAGCAATATCAATCACTTGCTCGAAATTCAATTTAGAAAGCCACTCGGAATTATATTTTACTTTTACCGGATTATCTTTATCATCAAAAGAAAGAATGTTTTTCGTTTGCTCAAGCCAATTCTTGAAATTCTCCTCAACACCTTCTCGCGTCTGCCGCACCCTAGCCGCGCCTTTATCAGTCGGATCTCCAATCATTCCCGTAAAATCTCCGATAAGAAAAATCACTTCGTGTCCCAACTTTCGAAAATCTTCCAATATCATCAAATTTTGCGCGTGCCCCAAATGAAGCGCTTTAGCGGTTGGATCGGCGCCGATATAAAATCGAAGCTTTTCACCAAAAAGCAATTTCTCTCGAAATTCTTTTTTAGTCGGCAAAAATTCCACCAAAACCCCGCGTTCCAAAATTTCATCCACCTTTTTTTCAAGTTCTTTTTTATCCATAATAATTAAAGTTTATCCGATTACCGCCTCGCGGTCAAATGCTTAATTATCCAAATAAAAAAGGGATGGGTTCTTCAACACATCCCCTTACCAGCAAGAACTAAATTTCCGAGCACTGCGGTCTAGTCGAGAGAAGATCAAACATCTCCTCGTCGCTTGGAACACCACCATCCAACTCTAAGGTTGAGGTGCACATATTATGTCCGATCCTTACCCCGCTCAAGCCTCCTACGAGATGGCGCCCGGGAGAATCCAATATTGCATGAAAACCCTACACCCTACTGTCATCGTTCTTTACATCAGGATTACCGCTAAAATCAATCCCGAGTTTTTCCGCTGGACTACCTTTTCTTGTTTTCATCTTCTCACCTCTAATGAAGAACTATTTTGCCTAAATCTTATCCAATTACCGCCTTGCGGTCAAATGCCGACCTTTGAAGCTATTTGAAACAACTTGACTTCACATAACCCTTGTTTTCCGCTTCTTGCTCGCTAGAAAAACAAACCTTGTTTTCCTTTTTTATTTGGTCTGCCCAACGACAATTTGTCGCCGGATGATATTTGTCTGAATTCTTGCTTGCCACAAAAAGGCACTTTTCCAAATTTTCATTTCCCGCGTCTTGCTGATTGTTATTCTCGACCTCTTTCGCGCCATCATTAATTTCCGAATCAGATTGTCCACCCGCCACTGCTACCGCCGGAACCTCAACAATCATCGGTTCTTGTTGCCACTTTTGACCCTGCAAAATACCCATTTCAAATGAAATGACGGCCACTAAAACCATTCCCAAAAACACTACAATTTTCAATTCATATTTAAAAAAAACTTCTTTTGCCTGTTTTTTCCAATTTTTTACTTTTTTCACGCCGATTATTGACAATTTTTATATTTTTGATATACTTGACTTTGCAACTAATTATATCATAAATTTTTTAATTTTGCTTTGTCACTTTGCATTTTGCATTTTGATTTTGCACTTATAAATATGGCACATCGCAAAGCTGGTGGATCTACCCAACTGGGACGCGATTCAATTTCCAAGCGTCTGGGAGTAAAACTCTTCGGAAGTCAAAAAGTAAAAGCTGGAAACATTATCGTTCGTCAAAGAGGAACCAAGTTCCATCCTGGAAAAAATGTCAAACGAGCGGAAGATGACACACTTTTTGCTCTCAAGGACGGAATTATAGAGTTTACTAAAAAGAAGATGCGAAACTTCACGGGAAAACTGGAAAAAAGACGTTTCGTAAATATCATAGAAAAAAAAGAAACTGCTAAAAAATAATAATTCAGCTATTATTTAAATAAAAAACCTCGGAATATATATATTTTTTTCCGAGGTTTTTTCTTTTTTCACTATCGCTAATCGCCAATTAAAATTAAACCAATTAAAATAAAATAAAAAAACAGTGTAAAAGTATGAAGAAAATTATTTGACTTCTAAAATTTCATACTTAACCTTTCCTCCCGGAGTTTCCACGGAAACATTTTCTCCCTTACACTTGCCCATAAAAGATTTCCCCATCGGAGATTCATTAGAAATTTTCATATTCGCCGGATCAGTTTCATTAGAACCGACAAGTTGAAATTCCATCTCGCTTCCATTGAATTTTACTTTCACAAATGAACCAATCTCAACACAATCACTATTGCCATTACGCTCAACGACTTCTGAATTTTTAATCATAACTTCAAGTTGTGCGATCCGTGTTTCATTTTCAGCTTGTTGTCTCTTAGCTTCAGAATATTCAGCGTTCTCACTCAAATCTCCCTGCTCTTTCGCCTCTTTGATTGCCTGTGCTATCTCCTGCCGCACCTTTGTTTTACGTTCTTCAAATTCACCCTGAAGTTTTTTAAGTCCATCCTTCGTGATTAATCGTGTCATTTTTTTTATTTTAGTAATTAGATTATCAATAAAAAAGTACTGCCAGCAAGCAGTATTTTAAGTTAAATTTTATAAAAACTTAATGCAATAATATCAGAGTATTCATACTTGTCAAGCACCTCATTATCTCCTTATTCCTATTTTTCCAAACTTTCCCCCTATTTTATTTTTTATTTTTTCCAAATCTACTTTTTTTCCTTGCGTCTTTTCTTCTATCTGCAAATCAAGAACTTTGAAATCTCGAAATTCTTGCAGAAAATAAGCACGCGCACCATCAATCCATTCGGAAATTTTCTCAAAATCTTTTTCATTATGAAACCCCGGCACTACTGTGGTACGAAATTCATAGTCAATTCTGCTGTTTATTATTAATTTTACACTCAACTTTATTCTTTCTATATCCACCTTTACTCCTGCCGTTTCACTATATTTTTCCGGAATATTTTTAATGTCCATCGCAATATAATCTACAATTTTTCTGTCAATTATCTTTTTCAAAACATCCGGACGCGTACCATTGGAATCCAATTTAACTAAAAATCCCATTTTTTTTATTTTCTCAATAAAAGAAATTAAATCCGGTTGAATCGTCGGTTCTCCTCCGGTAATACAAACCGCTTCCAGCTTCCCCTTCCTATTTTCTAAAAACTCAAAAAAACTCTTCTCTATTATTCCATGTTCCATATTCCATGTTCCATGTTCCACAAATTCTGGATTATGACAAAAAGGACAGCGAAAACTGCATCCAACCGTAAAAACAGTTGTCGCTAATTTCCCTGGATAATCCACCATTGTAAATTTCTCGAAACCACCTAACACCATAAATTTTTAATTTAAAACTTAATCAATTAAAATTCATTGAAAATTATAAATTTCAAATTGTTTAAAATTAGGGCGATCCCAGTTTTAAATGGAATCACCCCTCTATCCTTTTTTTACAACGTAACTAAACTAGCAACAGCCCTTGCTGCAATCCCCATCACATTCATCTTCTTTTTTATTCTCCACTTCGAACGTCTTGCGATCCTCCCATTCCGCTACCTTGCCTTTATTCCAACGGTTGATCGGAGTGTGAAACCCGACTACGCGAGAATACACATCGCAAGGTTGATAATTTTCCATTACCGGATTTTTTTCATAGCACTCACGACATTTCACCAAATAATTTTTTTCGTCTTGAGTATAATTAACATACTCTTCCCCTTTTTGAAGTTTTTTCCCGCAATCATGACAAATCAATTTTTTGTCTTCCATATATTTTTGTTTTTACTTTTTAATTATATAAATTTATTTATTTGCGTTTATGCTTTTTCAAACTTCACCTGTGCCAATTTAATCGCGCATTTCGGACAAGTGTGATGCTCTCCGGATAAATACCCGTGTTCGGGACAGATACTGAAAGTTGGAGTAAAAGTAAAATACGGCAAATGATACTTGGTAGCAATAGTTTTTACTAAATTCTTTACTACTTCAATATCATTTATTTTTTCCCCTAAAAATCCATGCAACACCGTTCCGCCGGTATATTTTGTCTGCAAATTATCTTGCAATTCCAATGCTTCGAAAATATCACTGGTATATCCCACTGGAAGTTGGGAAGAGTTGGTATAATACGGCTCCGCCCCATTTTCCTTCACCGCGCTATCATTGGCAAATTTTATCTTCGAATATTTCGCTTGATCCAATTTTGCCAAACGATAGGTTGTGCCTTCCGCTGGAGTAGCCTCTAAATTATACATATTATCGGTTTCCTTTTGATATTTCACCATACGTTTTCGCATATGTTCCAAAATTTTCTGCGCCAATTTATTTCCTTTTTTGGTAACTATTTTTTCTCCAATCAAATTCTCCAATGCCTCGTTCATTCCCACTAAACCGATAGTTGAAAAATGATTTCCCCAATAACTGCCTCGCCGCTGTTTGATGGATTTCAAATAATACCTAGAATATGGATAAAGTCCTGTTTCGGTTAATTTTTCAATAAATCTTCTTTTTGTTTCCAAACTTTCTTTCGCCAAATCCATCAAATAATCCAATCTTTGAAAAAAATCTTTTTCATCTTTTGCCAAATACCCGATTCTTGGCATATTAATAGTTACCACTCCGATAGAACCCGTCATCGGATTAGCTCCAAAAAGTCCTCCACCGCGCTTATTTAGCTCACGATTATCCAATCTGAGTCGGCAACACATACTTCTAGCATCATCTGGACTCATATCCGAGTTGACAAAATTTGCAAAATATGGCATTCCGTATTTGGCAGTCATTTCCCAAATCGGATTAAGTGCCCGGTCGTTCCAATCAAAGTCTTTGGTAATATTATAAGTTGGAATTGGAAAAGTAAATACTCGATTTTGCGCATCTCCTTCGCTCATCACTTCCGCAAACGCCTTGTTAATCATATTCATTTCATTCTGAAAATCACCGTATTTTTCTTTTTGCGGTTTTCCACCAATTATTACCGATTCGTTTTTATATGTAGAGGGAACTTGCAAATCCAAGGTAATATTGGAAAATGGCGTTTGAAACCCGACGCGCGTCGGAACATTCATATTAAAAACAAATTCTTGCAACGCTTGTTTAATCTCTTTTTGGTTCAACTTATCAAAACGAATAAACGGCGCCAACAAAGTATCGAAATTAGCAAATGCTTGCGCTCCATTAGCTTCTCCCTGCAAAGTATAGATGAAATTAACCATCTGCCCCAAGGCGCTGCGAAAATGTTTTGGTGGCGCACTAGAAACTTTTCCCGGCACTCCTCCGAAACCTCGCATTAAAAGATCATGTAAATCCCATCCGCAACAATATGCCGCTACCATCTGCAAATCATGCACGTGCAAATCGCCTCTTTCGTGAGCTTGTTGAATATCTTTTGTATACACCCTGTCCATCCAATAACGTGAACTCACTACGGAAGAAATAAAATTATTCATCCCTTGAAGTGAAAAACCCATATTGGAATTTTCCTTCACTCTCCAATCCGCTTCTTGAATATAATTATCAATCAAATCCACCGCCTCTTTGAGTGCCTCTTCTGTTTCCCTGATTTTTCGATGCTGTTCGCGATAGAGAATATATGCCTTAGCTGTTTCCTCAAAATCCAAAATCATCAAAACTTTCTCCACTATATCCTGAATCTCTTCAATTTCCGGAATATATCCTTTCTGACGATTTTTTCCTAAAAGTTGCGCAACTTTACTGGAAATTTTTTTTGCTTCTTTTTCTCCGCCTTCTCCCGTTTCCGAAAAAGCCTTTGATACCGCTATTACTATTTTTTCCGCCTTAAACGGAACAATTTTTCCACTTCTTTTAATAACTTTGGTTATTTTTCCCGTTTTCTTATTCTTTACGGAAAACTTTTTACCCGTTTTTTTCAACGATTTTTTTTCAACTTTTTTTATTTTCGAGCTTTTCCCCTTTTTCGCTCCCTTCTTGTTTTGAGCCATAATTTTTGTTTTTCACCCCCCGGATTAATTGCAAATTATATTTTATACTATATTTTAAGTTTTAAGTTTTAAGTCTTTCCATCTCTTTTTTGAAACTGTCCACACTGCGAAATGACTTATATACACTAGCAAAACGCAAATATGCAACCTCATCCACTTCTTTGAGTTTTTTCAAAATTATTCTTCCGATTTCCTTACTGGTTATTTCATCTTTTTCTCGCGAATGAATTTCATATTCAATATCATTCAAGATTTTTTCCAATTTTTCATCATTAATCGGCCTTTTTTCGATTGCTTTGGCGATTCCTGATCGAACTTTATCTTGACTATATTCTCTCTTTTGTCCGTCTTTTTTAATAACCGTAAGTCGCATAATTTCCACTTCTTCATAAGTACTAAATCGTCCGTTGCATTTCTCGCATTCGCGCCTGCGGCGAATAGCTTTCCTATCATTGGTATCGCGAGAATCCACGACTTTCGTTTCATTGTTATTACAGAACGGACAAATCATAATTTTACAACTATTACACTATATATTGTATACCACAGGTAAATTATACCACAAGACAAAATTACTGCAAGCCTCTGATTTTAAGCCAAAAAATAAGGTTATCCACAACGCAAAATAACAACGTATCGAATCATAACACACGGCAAAAAATAATTTACAATAAAAACAAAAAACAACCCGCGAAATGAATGCCGTGGATTGTTTATAGTTTTTAGCTATGAATTACAGTTTCCTCTATGGAGCGACTTCTCTCCAATTATAATTACTCTCCGGACATGCTGAACAATTTGAAGTTGAATTAGCGCAATCAATTCCCAGATCCACACAATCAGAATTCGGTACTATATCAATTTCGCTAGTACAAGAATTAGTAGCCATACAAATCGCAGTTACTATCGATATCTTTCCACAATTTTCAGACAAAGCACAATCAATATCTTCACTTGCAGAACAAAAATGATCAGAATAAGTGGGAACACATGGAATAACTGTAATAGTTGCTGTTTTTTTACCAGTAGACATTTCAAGAGCATCATCCTGGCATTCAAGATCGTAAGTCGTATTTACTACCGGAGACACGACTTCAACATGAGATCCATCGGCAAAAGCCTTCCAGCCTTGCCATGATAATGGACTTTGCGCCCAGCAAGAAGTAACATTTTGCGTATTCCAATTCAAAGTTGCTGATTCCCCTTCATTTATTGTCGCGGGAAAGGATGAAAAGGTCAAAGTTGGTATAGCGGCGGGAAGAGAAAGCGTGATAGTGTGAGATGCAAACGCAGAACAGCTATTTTTATTATCGCAAGCCCTGACTTTGAACGTTTTTGCTCCGACATCAGGCCACTGCCGAACAGCATTTTGCGCAACTCCCGAATTCACATATAGCGTTGCGGGATACCATTGATCAACGGTGTTATTATTATCCCAATCCACTCCATATCTCAGAGGATTGCCGTTTGGATCAGTAGAATATAATTTAAAAGAATAATTAGTGTTTATAATTCCTAACGTTGGACCTGTAATTTTTGGAACGGTCGGGGGATCATTAGGAACAATGTCCTGCCATACTGCCACCCTTGATTCAACGCCTGCTTGAATAGCGATAATATCTCCAGCCCTTACATATTTAGAGATAAGAATATTTTTTGTTTGAAGAGGAGAGGTAAATGTTGAATGATAAACGAGACCGGAATCAACTTTCGCAATCTCACCCACCGGGGGAGAATAACTCGTCCAACCTAATCCGAAGTCTTCATACATACCCTCAGTATACACACCATATGTTTTATCCCAATACCTTAAAGTTAAATATCCCCACGTAGTTCCCCAACCATAACCATTAGCGGCGTTTATATTGATAAAATTAGAAGTATATTTTTTAGAAAAAGTTACCGTACCAGTAGAAAGAACTTTTAAAACTCGACCCATTGTTCCTACGGAACGAACAGAATGCTGATCGCCCTTAAGAATAGTTTTAGAATTAACTCCGGATGTCATCAATCCATCTGTAAATGTTTTGCCCGCGCTTAATGAATCATATTTACTGAAAACAGAGGATGTGTCTTGATAGCTGCCAAGTTCTATATCATAAGAACCCACCGTTCCACCGTTTAAAATTGACAGTCCAAGGTCCCACTTATTGAAAATTTGCGCTTCCGAATAACTATTTCCTTCGCTTTTAGGATAATAGGAAACAATGGCAGTACCGCCAATCACTGTACCATCAAAATCAATTTGAGCCGATGCCTTGCTCAAATCAGCTTGAGCGACCGGCAAAAAAGCACCGAATAAAAAAAACAAAACAAGAGAAAAAAGACAAGTGTAAAGATATTTATTTTTTATCTTTATATAATCATCAGAATCATCTTCTTGTTTTTTCTTTTTACTGTTGCTCATTTTTTTATATTTTTATTGCTTAATACTAGAATCATCGATCGGTAGCTTAGGCTGCTCGGGCATTTCTTCAGGATAGCCAACTGAATGTATAACTTTGATCAATCCCGGATCATTAACATTTGTTTTTTCTTGCTCAACCACTTTCGTATTATTTGTTATTTGACTAAAACAAAAGAAGGTTATTGCTGATATTAGCAAAAAAGATCCCACTGTTATTAAGATAATAAGTAGAACTTTATTATTTTTTAATTTTTCGATTTCCATTTCTTTATATTTTATTTTTATTATTGAAAATATTTTTTAAAATTGTATTCAATAATAAAAAAGTTTATTTTCACCTAAATTCCACAACACTCAATTTAAAAACTCGCTTGATAATATTATATAGCATTTCTATAAAAAAAGAACGCAAAAGTTATCCACAGGGGTATAAAAATGGAAAAATAAAAAAGCCTTATGTCGCATACACAAACGAAGTGTGCGCAAACATAAGGCTCTGCATCTCAAACTTGAAAGGGGAATTATTTCCCCTCATACTCCGCCAGCAAGCTGGCGGGTTGTTTTTCCGGCGATAAAATAAAGAAATTTTCACTTCTTACATCTATCGCCAGATACGGGATGAGATAATCGCAATCATCTGCAATTACCAACTCATCCCGGTCATTATCAAGAACAAAAACTTCCTTCTCAACTCTGACAATGACGACAATATGATTGTCGTCGGAAATACTTTTAAACCCCTGCACCAAGAAAATCTTGGCGTCAGGGAGAAAAATCTCCACGAGGACCGCTTTTGCAACGGCAAACTCATCGCAATCGCCGCCGCCGCTATCGATGGTCTGCCCAATGGTACTCCAATGGTCAACCGCCTCCGGCAAATATTTAAGAGAATTCACGATCTTTTGAATTTCTCTTAAAATTTTTTCGGGGTCACTCTCATCCCTGAGCCACTCAAGGCTCTTGAGAAGTCCTGAAAGTTTCTCACTAGGATTCCTAATATCCTCTTTCGACTTCCCGAAAGAAGTCTCGAAAGAGTGTCTGTATTCTTCCAAATCTCCAGAGGAAACACTCTCCTCTGAATAGTTTAAAAAAATCTCCCCGCCAAAACAAACGACGGGCAACATCCAAATGACCAACAGAAACGAAACCAAGAAAAAAGAACTTTTTTTCATACAGCCTCCTTGACCGTTTGGTCATTTTTTATTTAATTGTAAAAATACTTTTTTATTTTAACTATATATTATACGCCTAAAAAGCGTCTTTGTCAATGCCTGCTCCAAAATATAATGTCTCCCTGTCAATAGCTACTACGCAAAAAACCCTTTCTTGATGCAATGCTTTCAAAAAAAACACCGTTTGAAACGGTGTCTTTGTATAAATTTATTTCCCCATCTTTCTGCGAATGAATGCCGGAATTTCCAGTTCATCATCTTCATCTTCTTCTCTTTTTGTTTCTCCCCGCAAAGACATTCTCTGCGGCTGGACTTTTTCTTCAATAATCATTTTGCTTTCAATCTTTCTGGTTGGAAAAGTTATCTGTTCTTTCAAATCTCCCGCATCTTCCTCCGATTCAACTCTAACCTTTTCAATTCTTTCCATCGGTCGGACATCTTCTTTTTTGACAGACATTCGAGAAATTTCTTCGGCTGTAAATTTTCCGGTTTTTTCTGCGTCAAATCCAGTCGCCACCACGGTAATATGAATATCTCCCTTGCGAATTTGATCATCAGTAACCGCCCCGAAAATAACTTTCGCATTCGGATCGATATTTTCCGTAATAATATTTGCCGCTTCGTTTATTTCAAGCATCGTCAAATCGCTGGATCCGGAAACATTAAACAAAACTCCGCGCGCGCCATCAATAGAAAGCTCCAAAAGAGGACTGTTGATTGCCGCTTGCGCCGCCTCCGCCGCCCGGTTTTCTCCACTGGCAATTCCGATTCCCATCAGTGCCGACCCGCTGTCTGCCATAATCGTTCGCACATCCGCAAAGTCGACATTAACAATTCCCGGTTTGGTAATCAAATCAGAAATTCCCTGCACGCCTTGTCTGAGAACATCATCCACAATTCGAAAGGCATTTATCAAAGTAGTTTTTCTATCAATAATAGAAAGCAACTTGTCATTTGGAATGGTAATCAAAGTATCCACTCTTTCTTTTAGGTTATTGATTGATTCTTCGGCGATGGTTTTTCTTTGTGCGCCTTCAAAAGCAAAAGGCTTGGTAATCACTGCTACTGTCAACGCTCCAATTTCTTTGGCAGTCTCAGCAACAATCGGACCAGCTCCCGATCCGGTTCCTCCTCCAGCTCCATATACCACAAAAATCATATCCGCTCCCTTGAGTACTTCTTGAATTTCATCCCGATTTTCTTCCGCCGCTTGTCGCCCCACTTCCGGATTCATTCCCGCACCCAATCCCTTGGTTAAATTTTTTCCGATATGTACTTTCTCTGCGGCTTTTGAATGATGCAAAGCCTGTGCATCAGTGTTAATAGAAACAAATTCAACGCCTTTAATTTTTGATTCAATCATTCTTGAAATAGCGTTGCTTCCCGAGCCGCCCACTCCAACAACTTTTATTTTCGCAAAAGTTTCAATTTCCGGTTTTATTTCCGCCATAATATTTTAAGTGAAAAAAATAAATAAACTGTAAATCCTTGGTTTATAAATCTACCACATCAAAACCCTTGATGTCAAGGAGGAATAAGGTATACCTCTTTTTTATCCCACTGTCAAGAGACTACCTGCATAAGCTCTTAGGGAAGAAACTTTTTTATCCATTTTTTCATTTTATCCGAAATAGTTTTTAATACCGAAGAAAAATCTCCCAACCATTTCATTCCGCCAACCTCTCCTGAGGAATTTTTGTGAGCACCATCTTCTTGCGCCCATAAAATCAAACCTATCGCCACAGAAAAAGACGGATCATCGACTTTATCCAAAATTCCTCCAAGCCTTACCGGATAACCAATTTGTGCCGGAAGTCCCAAACTATCCTTAGCAAATTCGACAATCTGAGGAAGTTTGGAACCGCCACCTACCAAAACAATTCCCGCCGGAAGCAACCCGGCTTTTCCAATTTTTTTCAATTCCTTTCCAATCAAATCAAAAATCTCCTCTAAGCGCGCTTCGATTATTTCCGCTACATGAAAACGAGAAACTGCTCCTTCTTCCTGTGAATCAATTTCTGACAAATTAATATCTTCGTTTTTTCCAACCGTATTGGCAAAAGCACAACCATATTCCAATTTTATTTTTTCAGCCGTTTCAATTGAAGTGCGAAGTCCGATAGCTACATCATTGGTGATATGATTAGCTCCAACAGGCAAAATCGCCAAATGAATCAAATCACCTTCTTCAAAGACAGAAACAGAAGTGGTTGCTCCTCCAATATCCACCAACGCAACCCCCAGCTCTTTTTGCTTTTTATCCAAAACAGCATTGGCTGCTGCTAACGGACTCAGAATCAAGCTATGCACCTCGATTTCATTTTGTTCAATACTTCTATTTAGATTTTTGATATGTCCAGAAAATCCCTCAATAACAAGAGCATCTACTTCCAGCCTCACACCATTCATCCCTAATGGATCTTTGATATTATCCTGATCATCCAAGCGGTACGATTTTGGAATAATATGCAAAATTTCCCGATTAGGCGGAATAGAAATAGTCTGAGCAGCATCCACTACGCGTGCAATATCACTCTCAATAACTTCACCATCCGCTTTTCCCACAGCCACTACGCCTTTTGAATTTTGAAAATCGATTCCCGTTCCGCCAATACTCGAAATCACAACTGAAACTTTCTTACCCGCCATTAACTCAGCCGCCATAACTGATTCCTTGATTGAATTCGCCATATCCTCAACGTCAATCACGACACCCTTTCTGGCTCCGGAAGATGGCGACACTCCAACCCCAATAATTCTTGGAATATTTTCATCAGGAATACTTTGAGCGATAATAGTTCTCACATTAGCGCTGCCAACATCCAGTCCGACTATAATGTTGTCATTTTTAGACATAAAAATATGAATAATTTGAAAAATAAATAAAATCCATTTAGAATCTATTTGAAAAGTCTCTTAAATACGGTAAAAAAATTATTATTCCAACTACCAAGGCCACTACGGAAGAAATCAAAACAACCGCTGCCATAATATCCTTAATTAATCGCGCATAAGGATGAATCCGCGGCTTTAGCATATCTACAACTCTTTCCATTACTGTATTTATAAGTTCAGCCACTAAAACCCACATAATCATCAACACTAAAATTATCGCCTCCCAATTTTTAATCTTAAAATACCAAATCAAAAACAAAACCGCCACAGCCGCTAATAATTCTATTTGAAAATTTCTCTCATTTTTGAACGCATAAAAAAATCCGCGCGCAGCATGACTCAAGCTTTTTCTAAAATTACGAATTCGATTTTCTTGTTTCATTTTTTTATTTTAGGATTTACATATTCATCATTATCCAAACATTTTTTTGCAAAAAACAAACCGACAACAGAATCTTGAATCGAAAACATTTCTTTTCCATGCCTAATCCCCAGTAAATGGAGAACTCCGTGGGAAAATATATAACATAATTCTGCAGAAAAACTCATATTGTTTATTTTAGCAGATTTTTTTATATATTCACAGCAAAGTATTATTTCTCCGAGAAAAATATTTTTTTTTATTTTTTCCTTTTCGCTCAAATTCTCAAAATTGGAAAAAGAAAGAATATCAGTCGGTGTATCTTTTTTTCTATATTTTTTATTTATTTGCCGAATTTCATCCAAACTCACCAATGCCACACTCACGGAAACCTTTTTACCGGATAAAATTTCAAATTTCTTTGTTTTTCTGATAGTGCTTTGAAAAATTTTTTCCAACAAATATTTTTCCACTTTGCAACCCGTCTTATTGTTTATTTCCAAAATCAAATTCATAATTCCTCTTCGACAATTTTCTTCACCATCCCTCCCTCGGCTTTCCCTTTTACTTTCGCCATCACCACTCCCATAATTTTTCCCATTCCTTCTTTGCTTTTTGCTCCGGATTTTTCAATTTCGCTTCGGATAATTTGACGCAACTCGTCTTCATCCAGTTGCTCTGGAAGATACTGCGTTAAAATCCCTATTTCTCCGTATTCTTTTTCCGCCAAATCTTCACGTCCTCCGTTTCTATATTGCTCCGCACTGTCTTTTCTTTGTTTAATTGAACGAGCAACCAACTCCACCACTTCATCATTATCAAGCCCCTGTTCTCTTTTTCCCTTTTCTATCTCAGTATTTTTAATCATACTATCAAGCATTCGCAAAACATCGCGTGAAACGACATCTCCGGCCTTCATCGCTTCTTTTATATCATCTTGAATTTTTTTTCTCAGTTCCATTTTTTTATTAAAATAAATATTTTATCGATATTTCTCCTATCTATTGTCTATTCACAATCCACAATACAAAGCGCAATTTTTACATCTTAAATTTGTAATTTTGCGCTTTGAGATTTGAATTTTGGAATTCTGTCTATTTTTCCATTTTTCTTTTAATATTCCTCAGAGCTTCTTCGTCAAATTTATCCATTTTCTTCAATTTTTCAATTTCTTTTCGTATTTTTACTTTATACAGAGCTTCCTTTCGCTTTTCTGTTTTGCTTTTCTCGTCTTTCTGAAAACGACTTCTTCTGGCTTTCACCAAAACTCCGCTTTGTTGAACCATTCGAGAAAACCTTCGAATCAAACTGTCCGAAGCTTCCCTATCCTTCTTTTTTACTTCAATCATACAAAAACCCCCTTTCTTAATTAATTCTATATTTATAAATTATCCTTTATTTTTTTAGCCGTTCGAATCATTTCATCTTCACTCAGTTCTTTAATATTATTTAGATCAATTGAGGCGCCATGTCCATCATTGGGAAATCTCGGAACCAACCAAATATGCGCATGCTCCACTTCTTCCCCGAAAACCAACGATATGACATACTCCGTCTTAAATGTTTTCTTCAACGCATTAGCAATTTTTCCCGCTACTTGATAATATTCTCCGATATTCGGAACGTCCCATGCCCAGCGATAATGTTTTTTCGGAATAATTAATGTGTGCCCGATATTAAGCGGACGAATATCCAAAAATGCCAAAAAATTATCATCTTCATATACTTTATGACTTTGAATTTCCCCCGCTACTATTTTACAAAATACACACATTGATTTTTAATAGCTTTTATGTTCACCGTTTCCATTACGGATTATTAATTTACTCTTAAGCGCTTTTTTGATCGCACCAACTAATTTGGATTGAGTCATCGTTTCTTGCGTTCCACTTGTCATATTTTTCACAATAACAGTCTCATCCAATGCTTCCTTTTGCCCTATGATCAAAGTTATATCAACTCCTAAACGATTTGCCGCACGCATTTGCGACTTAAGACTTCCTCTTCCGAAACTCTCGGCAGTAAGTATTCCATTCCTTTCCAACTCGGCAAATAAACGAAGACTTTTCTTTTTTGCCAAACTTCCAAGTTGAGCCAAGAAAACTTTCGGTCGAGGCGGCTTGTATGATTTAGCATTAATTCTTTTCATTTCCATCACTAAACGCTCGATTCCCAAACCAAAACCAATCGCCGGCGTACTCTCTCCACCAATTTTTTCAATCAATCCATTATAACGTCCACCGCCTCCCAATGAATGTTTTTTTCCTCCTTCATCCAGCGTCCAAATTTCAAAAACAGTTCTAGTATAATAATCCAAACCTCTCACCAAATGCGGATTAATGGTATATGACAATTCCAATTCATCTAAATATTCCAAAAGGCTCTTGAAATGTGTTCGACAATCAGTACAAAGATGATCTACTGTTTGAGGTGCTCCGGAAGCCACCTGAGAACATTTGTCTTCTTTACAATCAAGTATTCGCAAAGGATTAATTTCCAATCTTGTTTTGCAATCCTTGCACAATTTCTGTTTTTTCGATTCAAAATAGCTCACCAAAAGTTGCAAATATTCCTTCCGACACTGAGGACATCCGATACTGTTGACTTGGAATTGCACACCCTTTATTCCTAAACTGCTAAGCACTCCATCGGCTAATTGAAAAACTTGCGCGTCCAAAATCGGATCATCTTCTCCGAAAACATCAAAATTTGCCTGCCAATGCTCACGATATCTTCCTTCTTGCGGTCGATCGTAACGATAGACGGTTCCGAAAGAAAAAAGTTTTACCGGTTTTGCATAAACATTCATTCCGTGCTGAATATACGCACGCGCAACTCCGGCAGTAAATTCAGGGCGAAGCGCCACTTTGTCCTTTCCGCGAGTCACAAAAGAATATAACTCTTTATCCACGACATCCGTTCCTTCTCCAATTGAACGCACAAAAAGATTGGCATATTCCAAAACAGGAACATCTATTCTCTGATATCCAAATTTTTGGCAAGATTTTTCCAAAACATTACGCACTTGATTCCAATATGGTTGTTCTCCGGGCAAAATATCATGCATCCCTCGCACGGTTTGAAGAAGAATCGGCTCTTCAGGAATAGAATTGGAATTTTTTCGATCCGCTTTTTTAACTTTGTTCCCCTTAACAATACTGGTCTTTTTTGCAGTAATTTTTTTTCTTGGCATATTATTTTTGAAAATTAACACTCAATCATCTTAAAAATTATAAAGGATAATCCGTAGCCTGCAAATATAAATGCATTCTATTTAACGGCCACGCTCTAATCAATACTTTTCCAATAACATCAGTATTATGAATCGCTCCCCAAAATCTCGAATCAGAACTGTTTGGACGATTGTCTCCCATAACAAAATATTCATCCTTACCTATTGTTTTGATAAAATCAGATCCTCCTTCGTGGGTTTGCGTTGTGACATTCTTGTCTAAATAATCACTCTCGTCCAACACCTTTCCTCCCGACCATTGATCATTATATATCAATACTTTTCCATCCTTTATTTCTATTGTTTCTTTAGGCAAACCGATAACTCTTTTAATGTAAAATTGTCTTGGATCTTTTGGGTAACGAAAAACTATCACATCACCTCTTTCAAGTTTGCGAAATGGATTAAGTGTGGCGATTTTCATATCTTCAATTCCAATTTCGGTTTTTTTGTATCCTATTTCATTAACAATTAAATATTCTCCGTCATCGAAACTCGGTTCCATGCTAGCACCTTGAACAAAAAAGGGCTGAAAAACAAACACACGGATAGGAATAATAATAATCAAAGCTAAAAAGAATATTTTGATTATTTCCACGAAAAAACCGCCAACGCCGTATGAAACGTCTTCTTGAATATCTATTTCTCTGTCAAAATTATCCGAAGCCATCAAAATGGTACAATAAAAAATATCACCCGCCTCATTTCGAGGCTCAATACTCCTACTCTACCACAACTTTCCAACCACCGCAAGGGTCGGTTTCGAACTATGATTTATAAGACTTTTACATAAAAAATCATAATTTATCGTATCCATCTTTTAGAGATTGAATTCTTGGTCCATAGTTTTCCAAAGCATAACAAGACCAACCGAGATATTTCATTGAAGCGTAAATCTCTGGATCTACATATATTTTTTTATTTGAACACGGACTTATTATCCGAATATCATCTTTAGCAGTAGCTTCATCATTTTTCAATTTCAAAGCCATTGCCATAACACCATCAACCAAATTCCAAGGATCAGGAGGATTATGTCCGGTAGTTGCTGCAATTTGACTTTTATATCCCATCCATGTATCAGACATAAACTGTGCCGCTCCCATTGCCCCTCCGGTTCCGGAATAACTTGCTGGCGGACAAGAAACTTTCATTTTTTTGTAGCTATAATTCAATTCTTCGCAAATATCTTTAAATAAAGTTTTGCGATAATCGCTCATACGACTCTCTTTATAATCACAACCACCGACAGAAGCACCTAATCGCGATTCAATTGACAGCATTCCAAATAAAAATCCTTTACTTACTCCCGTTTGCTTATTGGCAAATTTTATTGCATCCTTAACATCCCCGGTATCATAACTTTTTCCAAGAATTTTATTCAAATCATTTTTCAATTCACTAAGTTTCTGCTGAATTTCACTAATGGTTGCCGCCTTTGCTGCAACTTTTTGTTCAAAAACCTCTTTTTCATTTACTAAAATATTTTTTTCATCCTGCTTTTCTTCCAAAATCTCTTCATGTTCCTGCTTTTTTTCTTGCAACTCTCCTTTTTCATTTTCAAGTACTTGCTGGGACTGCTTTATTTCATCCATCATAACTACAACTTTTTTTTTCAATCCTGACAAATGATCCCGCATAGCAAACGTTTCCGTAATATTATCATTATTTATGGCGACATAAAAAAGCGGGCGGCTGTAATTATAATACGCCTCTTGAATAAGTCTTACTAGAATTTCTTTTTGTTTTTCAATAGTATCTTCAATTTTTTTAATTTCTCCTTCCTTGCGAATAATAATTTCCTCAGCGGTTTCAATCACATTTGCCGCTTGATTTATTACCGATTGAGTACTATTGACCGCACCTTGAAGCCTTTGAACATCACCTGTATATCTATCATAAGCATCTTGAGCTTTTTCCAAATCCTTGGTTAAATCATCTTCCTTATTCTTGTATTCTTCCAACAAATCATCTGCTCCTTTTGCAAGCTGAACAACAGGAAAAGAAAAAGAAGAAAAAAACAAAAAACTCACCATAAAAATGGCAATTGTCAAAACGACTGCTCTTTTTATTTTTATTATCATAACCTTGACTACATTTTATCATTTTTAAAAGCGCATTGCAAACACAAAAACCCCGACATTACGCCGGGGTTTCTATAATATTTAAAGTATTATTTTTTCTCTTCTTTCTTTTCTCCCTCCACTTCTTTCTTTTCTACTCCTGCCACATTACTCACATCTTCCTCCACTTTTTCATTCAAGTCCGCCAATTCTTCTTCGCTTCGAGGAGCAGCAATAGAGGCGATTATTGTTTCCGCATCAACCAAAAACTCGACTTTATCAGAAGCCGGCAAATCTTTTACAGCAATTTTATCTTCAAAAGTTTCCAAAACAGACAAATTAATTTTAAATTCAGAAGGCATATTTCCCGGAAGACATCTAATTGGGACTTCATCAATTCCTGTAACTAAAATTCCACCTAAATTTTTTACCGCCGGAGCTTCTCCGACAAATTCCAAAGGAATCTCGGTTTCAATTTCCTCATCCATACGCACCTGAAAAAAATCAACATGAGAAAAATTTCCAACAAGTGGATCAACCTGAGTATCATAAATCAAAACACTCATTTTTTTCCCCTCTCCAATTTCTAAATCAATCAAGGTATTTTCCCCTGCTTTTTCATACACACGACGAAAATCAAGAGCATTCACCCAAAGATTTTGAGCTTTGATTTTCTTTCCATACACAACCGCTGGAACCTTTCCTTCTTTGCGCAAAGTCTTCACCTTCTTCCCTGATTCTTCTCTAATCTGAGCTTTTACAGAAATATTATTTGTCATATATTTTTTAGATTTATTAAATTAAATAAAATTACTCAATTTCACGCCTTCTTTTTTTAATTTTTCATATACATCTATTACATGATTGGAGGATATCGGTTCTTTACCAAAAAAAATTCTAACATCATCCGCACTTAAATCGGTCGCCATCCCCAAACTCACTACTCCTATTTTACTGCGAGAAACAAAAACCAAACTCGCTGTTTGACAATTTTGGCAAGTCAAATGAAAAACCGTCCGATCTCCACTATCCTCTATTATTATTGTCCGCCTATGCTGATATTTCTTCTGACAAGCGGGACATTTAATTAAATGTTTCAGGTTTTTTTCCATATTTTTCATATTCGCCATTATAGCGGAAAAAACAAAAAACGCAATCGCGCACCATATAAATAACCTTTGTTCAGAATATCACTTTATTACCGAACAGTCAAGCGACAAATCTTAATGATTCAGGAAAAATCCGGAAAGGATTAACGTTCCAATAGCAACAATAACTACCGGCGCCAAAAACTCCAAAAAGCGTATTTTTTGCGTTATTCTAGAAAATTTAGAAGCTAAAAAAAGAGAAACTGCACTACCGAAAATAAATCCCAATCCGTAAGAAACAATTTTTATCATCTCACTATTGGCGATAAAAATTGAAGATGTGACAACAAAATCATCTACACTATTAAAAGCATACAGAAAAAAAGAGAACATAAACAGATTTGTCCCTCTCTTTGTGTGAATATTGCTTTTTTCTTTTTTCTTTCCGCTTTTCTTTTGTGCTAACCGCCTGATTTCAGAAAATCCGATCATCATCGGAATCAATCCAGGAAGACGCAAAGCCATCGGATATTCCTCCAAATATTGACTGAAATGAGAAAGATAGGCGGCTAAAGAAACCAAAACTCCTACTGCAAAAAGATTGCCGAAAAACATTGCCACTTTTTCTTTGTGGCTTTTCTTTTTGAATACTATCGACATAAAAAGCAAATCATCAATTCCAGTTCCATACCAAGTAACAAAACCAACCAAAAAAAACGAAATTGCTACCTCTAACAAAAGTATGATTACATTATTCTCCATTTTATTTTATTTTATTTTTATAAAAATCAATATGACTGCATTACCGGCAAGTCAGATCCTTTTTCGCCCCTTGATTGAATATTTATCAAAATTCCCATAGCAGCAAAAACACTCACCAAAGAACTTCCTCCGTAACTAAGAAACGGCAAAGGAATTCCTGTAACCGGCATTATTCCGATATTCATTCCGATATTTATTAAAATCTGCAAAAAAAACATTATCATAATTCCGACAGCAATTAAATATCCGAAATTATCTTTAGCGCTTATGGCTATTTTTTTTATCCGATAAAAGATAACCCCGAATAAAAACAAAACCAGAAAAGCTCCCCAAACGCCAAGTTCTTCGACAATTACTGCAAAAATAAAATCAGTATGTTTTTCCGGTAAAAAATTAAGTTGAGATTGAGACCCGTGTCCTATACCTTTACCTGCCATTCCTCCAGAACCAACCGCCACAATCGACTGAATAACATTATACCCGCTTCCTTGAGGATCCGACTGTGGATTAAAAAGATTTGCCAGCCTTTCTTTTTGATAGGGAGCCAAAAAGAACCACCCAAATGCAACAACAAAAATTCCAAGAAAAAACAAAACAACTATATTTTTTTTACTAATTCCGGAAAGTAATGTCATTCCAATCCAAATTCCCGAAAGAATCATTGCGCTACCGAAATCAGGCTGTTTAATAACCAAAAAAATCATCGATAAAGATAAAACCAATGAAGCAACGATTTTGGACATCTCCCCTAATTCCATTCTTTTAGCTGAAAAGAAACTTGCCAAAAAAATTATAAGCGAAATTTTGGAAATTTCCACCGGCTGAATATGAAAAGGTCCCACGCCTATCCAACCGGAAGTTCCTCGAATACTTACACCAAAAAAAATAACTGCCAATAAAATCCCAAGAGTAATAAAATAAACAGCATTTCCATATGATTGAAAATAATGATAATCAACAATCGAAAAAAAAATCGCCACTGCCACGGCAATAAAAGAAAACAATACCTGCTTAGAAAAAATATTCATTTCCATTCCCTGTTTAGCAGTGGAAATGCTATACAAAGCCAGTAAACCAAGACCCAGAAGCAATGCTGCGGATACAGTCAAAACCCAGTCTATTTTTAAAAATCTGTTTATCATAACTTATTCAAGATTTATTTTTCTATGCGTCTTCCAGTAAGATATCCTTGAATGAAATTATCAGCATCATATACATCAGCCTCCGCTTCCGCTTCAAAATTTCTCACTGAAAAATCAAAACGATATGGCCAAGTAACACGAAACTCACGTTCTTCTCCGGATTTTATAGTATTTAAAACTGAAGTATTCACTGCGACAACATCCTCCTGCTCGTTCCTTAATATAATATTGACCTTTATTGAACCAAAATCAAAATAACTATCGTTGCGCATAAGCCCTGCTGCCTCAGCAGTGAAAACACCTCCCTCAGAATCACTAAAACGCTTATTATAAATTCCTAGCGCCGGCTCTTCATATCCGGAAAATTCTTCCCATTGCTCATTAGAAATTATTACTTCCAATTCGACGGGACTTTGATTCGATTCTATATTGGTTTCAATGATATACTTTGTTTCATAGGGCAAAATAAAACCCGATTCTTTCTTTTCTCCAACAATATTACCACCCGAATCTTTCAAAATAAAATGATATTCAAAAAAAGAACTTCCGTATTGATGATTGGGATTTTTTATTTTAGCAAAAGCATCAAATTTATTATTTCCTCCATAAACAAAACCACTTTCAACTATTTCAATTTCATTAACTGAAATTTCTCGAATGCACGCTTCGCACACTCCTCCACAGTCCACCTGTTCTTCATTTTGATTAAGAATTCCATCACTACATGTGGGTTTCGGCTGTAAAAATTTATAAACAGAAAAAACAATACCGAAAAAAACCAGAAAATAAATTGAAATTATGATAATTCTCTTGACCGTATTCGACATAGTTTTTATTAAAAAAATTCGTTCTTTCTTTATTTTACAAAAAAAACAAAAAAAAAGCCAGCGATATTTTTCAAAACAAAAATCCCGACGCGACGTCGGGATTTTCAATAAATTGCATTGTCTTGGCGGCGACCTACTTTCCTCCGAATAAACGGGGTATCATTGGAGCTAAAGGGCTTAACTTCTGAGTTCGAGATGGGATCAGGTGTACCTCCTTCGCAAAAACCACCAAGACGATGCAATCTATCCTTCACATAGCACAGAATATAAAAACACATAACACAAAGTCATAATGAAAAAAATCATTTCATTGCTTCATATTTTATGCTTCATATTCTATGGATAAAATGTAAAGTAACTATTAACTGTTAACTCGCGGCGTAATGCACACTATAGTGAATGCACTAAACCAAAAAAATAAATTAAGAAAAGTTGTTAGATTTATTAGTACTTCTCGGCTAAATGTTTCACAACACTTACACCTGAAGCCTATCAACCTGGTCTTCTTCCACTAATTTCTAAACAATTTCTAATTTCTTAATTTATTAAATTTAAAAATTAAGTCATTAAATCATTGATTGAAAATTGAAAATTGAAAATTGAAAATTCCGATGTCACGCATCGGAGTTGCCTTATCTTGAAGTTGGCTTCCCGCTTAGATGCTTTCAGCGGTTATCCGTTCCCAACTTAGCTACTCGACAGTGCTCCTGGTGGAACAGCCGATACACCAGAGGTTAGTTCTTTCCGGTCCTCTCGTACTAGGAAAGACTCTTCTCAAGCAACAAACGCCTACGGCAGATAGAGACCAACCTGTCTCACGACGGTTTGAACCCAGCTCGCGTACCGCTTTAATTGGCGAACAGCCAAACCCTTGGGACCTTCTCCAGCCCCAG